>JAGCRY010000146.1 GCA_017964465.1 Bacteroidales bacterium
GTTGATTTTGCATCCGGCGCATCGCAATTCTCGATAACCGCCGCCGCCACTGGCACAGTGGAAATTTCATTGCGTCTCGATTCTCCCGACGGCAAGGAAATCGGCAAAGTACTCGTAAAGCCCACCGGCAACGTAGAGAAGTACAAGGCTGTAACTACCAAAATATCTCCCTCGCTTGCCAAAGGCGTACACGATTTGTACATCACATTTGAGAAAGCAAATGGCGAAGTAAGGTTGGATTGGTGGAGTTTTAAGAAGTAACTCCTTGATTATACGAATTGATAAACGGACGGCGAATGTTTTTTGCCGTCCGTTTTTTTGTTTTGATTTTGCAGTATCATAAATCTTTCGTATATTTGCACCATTAAAAAAATAAAATATTAACCCTCAGGCTTACGCCTTTATTCTCGGTCAGAAAAATTCCCCCCAAATCAGTTACACGAGAATAAGCGATGCGGAAGGTTCACGTCGTAAGGCGTGAGCCGTTTCGTGCTTATTAGTGTAACGAGGTGTTGGGGAATACCGTCAAGCCTATAAGCACAATTGAAAGAAACGGTTACACGCCCTTTTTTATGTGCTTAATATAAGGTGTGATGCCCCAAAAATCACACTACTATGGACGAAGAATTTCATATGGGTCATCTAATCCGTGCGGAACTCGACCGACAGGAACGTTCCGTAGCGTGGTTGGCACGCAAAGTGAAATGCGAACGTACCAATTGTTATTATATATTTGACAGGCAGTTTGTTGAAGTTGACCTTTTATGCAGAATCAGTTGCACATTGAAGCACAATTTCTTCAACGAATTGGCGGATTATATGGACGGTGTAATATCAAATTCAACAGATTAGTAAAAAAAATTCCAACAGTAGTGTTAAATAATTTCCAACAGCAAAGTGTTGTTAATCTGATAGTTAGGTCTTAAATTTGCAATCGACAAGATAACTATGTTTCACTAACATTAACAACACAACAATGAAAGTAAAAGGTACAATTCTCAAAGCATTGGTGGCATTGATGGTCATTATGCTTGGAACAAACTTCAATGCCGAGGCACAGTTGGGCGGTCTTATTGGCGCAGCCAAAGACCTCGCTACACAGAAGAGCGCAAAGATTCCCAAACAAAAGAAGAAGGGCAAGCCAATCGCATTCACGATGCAAGGTGCCACAGTTGGCTCGTTTGACCCAACGACTCTCACAATCACCTTCAATCAGAAAGACAACAATGGACAGCAAATCGTCTATAAAATCGACCCCAACACAGGAGCGGTAACAAGCCACCTTGGCAATTCGGTTGGTTCGATGAGTAACGATGGTTCGTTTGAATCGCCGAAGTTGGGCAAGTTGACAGTTGAAGAATCAACATACCCCAATTTCAAAGTCAAGAAAGATGGCAAGGTAATTGGCGGCGTAACAACAATGAAAGCAAGCAACTCCAACAGAAATGTAGTCGGCCAATTTGCAGACGAAGTAAGTCCATTGCTCGTTGCATACGTCTATTTCGGCGTTTTGGTCTCGGATGAACAGGCAGCAGCCCTCGCAACAGGATACGGCTCTATCACAACAGAAGAGTTGGAAGACTACGTAAAATGGACGGACAGATACGAAGTCAACCAAGTTACGAACTTCGAGTCGTCCCGCCCGAATGCAGGATGGGACAAAGCAGAACACCCTGAGTTCAAAAATCTCAAAGTTGCAGCCATTGGTCTTGGCTCTGACAAATGGGTGAATAATGACCCTTATTATTCAAATGAAAAGGGTGATTGGCTGTATGGTATTGGTTACTGGATGCCATATTATGCGGTATATGAACTTGCAGACGGTAGAAATGTTGCAATGTTTGCCACTGTTGTAAAAAGTAGCCAATATGGTGATATCAAAACACGAATTGATGCAAGGTTTTTCATAATCACAGACTGGCAGCGCAAGTAATTCCTCTGTTTGAACTACTCACAATCACTATAAAAAACGGACGGCAAAAAAATTTGCTGTCCGTTTTTTTATCCACAAAAACCTATTTCTCAAACAAATCATCCATAGTTACCTGACTTTGAATATCGCCGGCGTAGGCGTTGGGAACAAGACCGTATGTTGTTATCATTACAGTAGTTACGGCTTTTTTTGTGGATGTTTTTCCTTTAAAAATGCGAGCCTTGCGGCGGAGTTCGGCATCGTAACTTTTGTTGATTTCGTATTCGTCCGACGAAAACTTCATCTCGCAAAGATTGATAACATCATCATCGCGGTCGAGAAGCATATCAATCTGCACACCTGTTTCATACTCGTTTTGAGGACGATAAATCCAAGAATAAGCACTACTTACAACACCCGAAATGCCGAGAGCCTTTTTGATTTGTTCGATATGTTGAAAACAAACCCTTTCAAATGCAAGCCCGCTCCACGCTGCATAGACGTTTTTTTTGAGTGAATGACTCCAAAACTGATTGTCTTGTTTGCGATTGTTGAATATATATTTGAAATAAAACAACGTGAAATTGTCAGTAAGTTGAAAAACAGTGTCTTTCTTGGATTTGCCAATCGAATTGTATGCCGTGATAAATCCGCATAACTCCAAGTCGTCAAGCACCTTAGTAAACGTGCTGCCAGTATCGGAGCCCATCGCTTTGACAATTTCGCTGCGTGTCATTCCGGCTTTTTTGGTTCCCAAGATTTCAACAGTACTAATATAAGGAGCGGGATTGCGGAACAACGACGAAAACAGCGCATTGAACTCGTCTTTGAGTTCGGCATTCTTGTCAAAAAACATAGCATCAATGTTTTGCGCCCAAGACAACTCTGGGGACAGAAATGTCCAATAATACGGAATGCCGCCAAGCACCATAAAAGTTTCAAGAATCTGCCGCCGTGTCATTACAATCTCACGACTTTTTACCAACAATTCACATTCATACAAAGAAAACGGAGCAAGGAATATTTTGCGTGTCAGGCGGTTATGCAGACCGCCGTAGTTTTTGATGATTTTGCTCACAATCCACGATGTAGCACTGCCGCAAACTATCAACACAATATCGGTACGCATAGTAGCCCACCCGTTCCAAAAATGTTCGAGAGCCGGCACGAAGTCAGATTTTGGAGTGTCCATCCACGGCAATTCGTCTATGAAAATCACCTTTTTGCCATCAGGCAACTGCGCCAAAAAATTGCCCAACACAAAAAAAGCGTCGTACCAATCCTTCATCACCGGCACTTCTTTCATACCGGCGATGCGAAGCGACTTGGTGAACTCGTTCATCTGAACGGTTTTACTACCGTTTTGAGTGCCAGTATGTTGGAAGGCAAAATTGTAATTGAAGGTCTCCCTTACGAGATATGTCTTGCCTACACGCCGCCGCCCATAAATAGCCACAAACTCCGATTTGTCACTTTTCAGGAGGCTTTTGAGCGTCTTTTGTTCTTTTTTACGACCGATGAGCATAGTTTTCTGTTTTTAGTTACGGGGCAAAATTACAAAACATTTTTGAGATAATCAACGGAATCGTACTTTTTTTAGGTAGATTCCGTTGACTATCTCGCTAAAAAGGGCATTTTTTGATGGATAATCAACGGAATCGTACTTTTTTTTAGGTAGATTCCGTTGACTATCGCCAAAATTTATTGAAATTAACCGCCATACTCAGCATATAGGAATATTCGAGGTTGCCGGCTGCGAGGTCATACCACGCATCAACGCCGGTGCGGAGGACGAAGGTGTCGTTGAAATAACGTTTGGAATAATAACCGCCAAAAAATGTGACATAACGGTGTTTGCGGTTGTTTTCGGGATTGATAGCCCAACACGTGTAGAGAAGGTCGCCACGAAAGTTAACAAACTGATAACCAAACCAATGCCCAGCCGTCAATCCAAAATCCGCCAACCTCAAATGCGCTTTTACAAATGTGCCGCAACCATCAGTCCACGGCAGGTCGGGAGTTTCGTCGATGGCGTGATAACCAACAGCCATTGCCCTAACGCTCAATTGACGGAAACATCTGCCGCCATTGCCAATCCAATGCAAATCCATACCGACGGCGGCGTTAGAAAGGCTCTGCACCTGTCCGTCGCACGAATCTATCTGCCCGCCACGGTGTGCCACGAGAAATTCGCCCAAAACGTCCGCCTTAAAACGATATTTGTCAGCGATGTGAAATTTTGACAAATGACCAACCACAAGCCGCTCCTGCCACGGGTCGCCCCATAGTATCATTTTTTCCCAATTGAGCCAAAGCTCGCCATCGTAATGCGGGCGCGAAAGGTTGATTTGCAGGCCGTTTTCCATCTCGGCGGTGAGGTAACGCTCCGGGTCGTAGATTGGCTCTATCAATCCGTGCCGCACATTGCCATCAAGATAACCACAAATCAGCCTGAAACTTTCTGTCGGCTGAAAAACAATGCGGAAATATGGTTTGTTTTTGGAAAATTTGTCGTAACCGTGGTATTTCAAAACATCCCACAGAGCCTGCACTTTGAGTTTACGGTTTGGGCTGTACGAAAATTCGGGCTGCAAATGATACCCCGTCAACGTATATCCCTTCACAAAATCGCCAAAATATTCGTTGTTTTTGAAAAACGTATGGCAATAAAACCGTGCCGCGAATTTGTGGTGCGCGGTGTCGTGGGCGGGCGCATCGGACAACAACGTCGGGACTTTGAGGTAATCGTAATCGTCGCGTATTTGGGCGACATAAACAGGGTCTATGAGACGTCCCTGTAACTGTAACGCCACCGCAACAATAGTGCTGTCGGTCGGCTTTTTGGTGGAATCGTAATCGTCGCGGATTTGGGCGGATGCAGGAAGGGTGAGGAGGTGGGAAAACAATATTATTAAAATATTGCGTATATTTTTGGGGCATATTCGCGTTATCATTCGCGCCATCATTCGCGCCATCATTATCATTCGGTAGTAGCCCTCACGGACCACCCTTTGTGATGTCGCGCCCTTGGCGCTCAATGCGGCGATTGAATTGTTTTTTTTCGATGCGGCGATTGTATTATATTTTTTTGATGCGGCAATTGAATTACATTTTCGTGTGACACCATTCCGATTAGCGCCAACGGCGCGACAACGCCAAGGGTAGTCCGTGAGGGCTACCATACGTGCGACAACCATCCGTTCGGCAACAATTTTCCCATCAATATTTTTTTCAATCCCAAACATACCTCTCATCATAATTAATTTTATAAATTTGGAAATACCTCTTCAATTCGGTTTGATAATCTTCTTTTTGATGATGCTCGCGTTGATTGTCAATATATTTCCTGACGGCTTCCACATTCGATTGTCCCACCGAAAATGCCGCATAACCGTCCTGCCAATCAAAATCAAAAACCTCTTTTTCGCTGCGAATCCATTTTGACGAATTGGATTTTATCTTGTTGACGGCGGCGGACAACGCCATTGTGCGCGAAAGTTCAAAGAGAATATGCACGTGATTTTCTATGCCACCAACCACCACCGACTGACACCCAATGCTATTGACAACACCACCAATATAATGGAAAAATCCTTCCAACGAATCCGTCGGAATCAAACTTTGCCGTCTCTTGGTGCTGAATACCAAATGGATGTAATTTTTACATAGCGACTGTGGCATATTCCTTAATCATCTTTACACTTTACTCTCTCATCTTTACTCTAATTACCATTCATCTCCAACATCTCCTCGATTATCGTCCTGTTGTTCTCCAAACGGGGGATTTTGTTTTGACCGCCGACGCGACCCTTGCTGCGGAGCCAATCTTCAAAGAGGTTTTCGCGGGCGATGGTGATTTCGGGGGCGGTGAGCGAAAGATCCTTGTAACGCTTGGCGTCGTAGTCAGAATTGAGGCGGCGGAGTTCAAAATCGAGGGTGCTTGCAAATGCCTTGATGTCGTTGGGCTGCACATTAAATTCTATCAACCACTGATGACAACCGCGCTTGTTGGTCTGCATATAGACCGGGGCGGCGGTGTAGTCGCGGATGTCGGCGCCGGTGGCGTTGCAGGCGGCGCGGATGGCGCGGGAGGCATTGTCCTCCACCAACTCCTCGCAAAAAGCGTTGATAAAATGCTTTGTGCGACCCGTGATGCGGATTTTGTACGGACGTACGGAGGTAAACTCCACCGTGTCGCCGATGATGTAACGCCAAAGCCCGCCGTTGGTGCTGATGACAACGGCATAATTGACACCCGTCTTGACGTCGCACAGCGGAATGGCGGCGCGGTCGGCGTTGTTGAAATCAGACATCGGGATAAATTCGTAATAAATCCCATTGTCCAACATCAGGAGCATATCGTCGGTCTGTTGGTCGTTTTGGAACGCAAAGAAACCCTCCGAGGCGTTGTAAGTTTCGAGATAAGTCATCTTGTCGGAGGGGATAAGTTTTTCATATTGAGCGCGGTACGGCTTAAAACTTACTCCGCCGTGCATAAATAGGCAGAGATTTGGCCATACTTCCGTGATATTGCTCTTGCCGGTGATTTCGAGGATTTTGCGCAGGAGTACGAGAGTCCACGACGGCACGCCCGACATAGAGGTAACATCCTCCTTGCAGACAGCCTGAGCCATAGCCTCGATTTTCTTGTCCCAATTCTCCATCAGCGCGATGGAGATGTCGGGCGTCCTGTGTCCGCGCACCCAACGAGGGAGGTTGCTAATCAAGACCGCCGAAAGGTCGCCGCAAAAAGCCTCGCTGCCCATCCTGTTTACCTGACGCGAGCCGCCTATGACCAACGCCTTGCCGGTGAACGCCTTGGTATCGGGAAAACTCTTCAGATACACCGCCAATACGTCCTCACCGCCAGCAAAATGGCATTTGCGGAGGCTCTCGTCGGTGATTGGGATATACTTGGAGCGGTCGTCGGTGGTGCCGCTACTCATTGCAAACCATTTGGTCTTGGTGGGCCACAATACATTGTTTTCGCCCTGAGCCACACGCATAATGTATGGTTTGAGCGATTCGTAGGGGTTGAGCGGCACACGGGCGGCAAATTCGGAGGGTCCCTCCTTCAATATTTCGTCAAAGCCATACTGACGGCCAAATTCTGTCTTAGCCGCCTTCTTGACCAAAGTGCTGAAAACCTTGAACTGAGTCTCGTCCGGGTATTTCAGGTAGAGTTCAGTCCTATTGAGGTTGCCCCGCAGGTACAGGGAAGTTAATGTGTTGACAAGAGACATTTTCGCTTAGTCGTGTTTGTAAAACAGCGCAAAATTAAACATTTTTTACGGATTGCCAATAAAAAATCCACTAATTGCTATTGTTGCTCTCATCAACATCGGGGAAATAAGCATCACCGACCACAGCCGTCCTTATAGGTTTGGGCATTTCGATGGTGATTTCGCGTGTGCCATTGCCCCAAACGAGAGCGTCGCGGTGTTCGCGAGCCACAGAGCCGTCTTCAAAACTTACCACAAGATTCACCGGCACCATCAGCCTGCCGACATTGCGGATAGTTACCTTGTTGCCGTCCACATTGGCAACTGCGAGGTCGGAGTAATCGTCGGTGTACATCCACGAATGGAAAAATTCTTTCAAATCCTTGCCCGACACAGTGCTGCACAAATTGTAGAAGTCGAAAGGATGCGGATGTTTGCCCTTCCAAGCAAGCACAAATTCGCGCAAAATATTGGTCATAACATCCTTGCCCACAATGTCTTCGAGCACCGTGTACATAGTTTGCGGCTTGTAATACGAATTGACGGTATATACGAGCAAATTGGTCTGCGAATACGACGGCGTGGCCATCGGCACATTGTCGTCGCTGCACATCGTATAACCCGTGTAGCGGTAGGCGTCGTGGATGATGTCTTTGCTCTTGAAATTCTCATTCTGAAAATATTGCGGCACATACTGAGTCAATCCCTCGTCCATAAAGGCAAACCTATTTTGATACATACCGGTAATGAACGGGAAATACGAGTGAGTAACCTCGTGCGACGTGGTGAAGAAATCGGAATCATAATTGTTGTCAAAATCCTCATTAATCATCATCGGAAACTCCATGCCGCCGCTGCCTTGGAACAATGTCATGTGTTCATACGGATAAGGAACGCCCGGACGCTGAGTGCTGAGATATTCGAGAGTCTTTTTGGTGGTAATGGGCGCAGTGTTTTTGAAACCATCAGCCTTGTAAACCGCCGATACAAATGTCCTCGGCTTGCCCTTCCTGATTGGCGTAGAAAGTCCCACCCAACCCATCTCGTTGCTGCAAGCAAACACAAAGTCGGGCACAGAGTCTGCCTTGAAATGCCAATCGTTGACTTCCTTTTTCAACGCCTTGCCCGCACCGCCCGGCGCAAAGAGAGTTACAGGTTCATTGGACGCCTTAGCCTTGTTGTACTTGATGATAAAATCGTTGGTAAACACCGACTTGGGGTCAACGAGCGAGCCAGTAGCCCACGTTACCATACGTCCGCCGATGTGCAAATTGACATCATAATTGGCAAATTCCAAGAGAAACTCCTCGTTGCCTGAATGTTCGATGTCGTCCCAACCGTAGAGGTCGTCATAGACAGCAATCTGCGGATACCAATACGGCACAAACCACGAATTGTTGTAATACTTGCCGCCACGGTGATGCGTCTTGGCTGCAATCTTGTTGCGCCACTTGACGCGGAAAGTTACCTTATCGCCGGGCATAAGGCCTTGCAATAATTTCACGACGAGTTTGGTGTCTGATGTTTGATAGACCACAGGAGTCTCCTCCGCGCCATTTACCAACGAAACTCCAAGGATTTCCATACCCTCGTCGGTGATGTCGTCGGGGTCGCAATTGCGATGGCGCGAGATGCCCTTCTTGTAGA
>JAGCRY010000147.1 GCA_017964465.1 Bacteroidales bacterium
CAAAACCTCATCCTCCTCGACAATGCCGCAATCTACAACGCGGGACACTTGATGGGAGTATTCTCCACCTTTAACGACGAGGCGCTCACCAATGCGTCGCTTTATAAAGGTGCGATTCCGGCGCAGTTTGGTGGCGCGTCCTCGTCGATTTTTGACATAAGCACACGCAGCGGCGATATGGAAAATTATGGTCTCAATGCATCCATCGGCTTGTTGTCGTCCAAATTTTCGGTTGACGGCCCCATCGTGAAAAACAAGGCTTCATTTTTCCTTGCAGCAAGGCGCACATACTTTGAGATATTCCTCAAACCCACCAAAAAGTGGAAAGACTACACACTCAATTTCTACGACGTCAACGCCAAAGTAACAGTCAAACCCTACAAAAACGGCACTTTCAACGTGATGTTTTTCAGGGGCAGGGACAATATGGTGATGAAGGACGACGTGGCTGCAATGCATTGGGGCAACACCGCAGCGACATTCGATTTCAAGCACAATTTCACGCAGAACGTCAGCGCAAAGACATCGCTCATATACAGCGACTACGCCTACAAGGAGCACATCGATATAATTACTATGAACTACGAGGCGGACTCCTACAACCGCCACCACGCCATCCGCGAAAACATCCTCATCAACCCCACCGACAAGCAAAAAATCAATGTCGGATTCCAATTCGACCACGTAAAACTCAAATCGCTCGAATTTAGTTACCAAAGCATCACCGAGCGCGAACTTCGCGAGGCCAACGAATATTCCGCGTGGATTTCGGGCGATTGGAAGACGGATTTCGGGCTTGAATTTTCGGCAGGCGTAAGGGGCGTTATTTTCGACGCATTGGGCGGCGCACCGTTCTATCATCTCGACAACCTCGGCGAAATCATCGACACCCTCCATTACAAAAAAGGCGAGGTCGTAAAACAAAACATCTCCATCGAGCCGCGTTTCAGTATGAAACAACAACTCACTGACCATCAGAGCATAAAGGCGGGATATTGCCGCACCACCCAAAACATCCAATTCGTACTCGACAACGGCCTCTCCTCGCCCATCAGCCGCGCAATGATGATAAGCAACATCATCAAACCGCAGATTGCCGACCAAATCAGCGCGGGCTATATGGCTGAGACCAAGGACAAGAAATACGAATTTTCCATCGAGGGTTATTACAAGCAAATCGACAATGTTTACGACTACAAGGACGGCAAAGACCTCGCCTCGGCTGTCGAGATGGAGCGCATCGTGCTTCGTGGCAAGGGCAGGGCGTATGGCGCGGAATTTTATGTGAAGAAAAACATCGGCGACTTCACAGGTTGGTTCTCATACACCCTTTCGTGGGTTGAAAACAAAATCGACGGCATCAACCGAAACCGTTGGTACACAGCCTCCAACGACCGCCGCCACGACATTTCCATCGTCGGAATGTACCGCTTGAACCACAAATGGGATCTTTCGGCAACTTGGGTATTCACATCGGGACAGGCTCTCACCGCACCGAGCGCAAAATATGATGCCGTCAATTGGACACTCAATTACTACAACGAGCGCAACGGCTACCGCGCACCCGCCTACCACCGTCTCGACGTTGGCATCAACAACACCAAAGAGCGTCCCAACTACACAAGGATTTGGAGTTTTGGAATCTACAACCTCTACAATCATTACAACCCGTATATGATAAAGTTTGAAAACGACGACACCAAACCCTCCGGCACCAAGACCGTACAGACATCGCTCTTCGGCATCATCCCGTCGGTAACGTACACAATTAAGTTTTAATTCGTAATTCATAATTCGTAATTGAAATGAAAAAGATATTCTACATATTGGCAGCCCTGACAATCTTCGCATCGTGCGAGAAGGAGATAGACCTCGACTATCACGAGATAGACCCGCTGCCGGTCATCGAGGGCATTTTGACAAGCGACAAGACCGAGGTGAAATTCACCCGCACCCGCAATATGTCTGATTCGGTGAAAACTCCCGGTATGAAATGCGAATCTGTGCGCATCATTGCTGACGACGGCACAGCCACCGAACTCGAATTTGGCAGCGACGGCATTTACCGTCCCGCCAAAAACATCGACGTAGTACCCGGACATCAGTACACCCTTGAAGTGAAGAACGACGGACTTACTTACACCGCCGTTTCCACCGTCAACGAACCCGTAACCACCACAGAGGCTGAGTTTGTTTGGGCTGAGTTGATGGATTGGATGCAGTGTTGGCAGTTCAAAATCATCGACAATCCCGACACCATAACCAAGTACGTGCGTGTTGATGTTTGGCGCAACGGCAAGATTTACGCTTGGGGCACAATCAGCGGCAAGGGCGAATTCCCGTGCACGATGAGCCTCTATTACGATTCTGATATGGAGATGGACGAGGAGATGATAGTCTATGACGGCGACCAAATGCGCCTCGAAATCATGACCATCGACTACGAGACCTACAATTATCTCTACGGCCTCCAAATCGACAATATGAACCCCACGCCGATTTTCAAATGCTCCAATCCCGATGTTATCTGCCTTGGCTATTTTTCAGCAATGAAAAACATCGAAGTATTTGAAACCGTGTACAATAAGACCCCACACAATTAGGCAACAGTTTTTTCAAATTTTCGATTCATAATCAATTATCAACAAATTCGCCGGAGCATACACCCCGGCGATTTTGTTGTCCGTTCACCAAATTCCATATAAATTAAGAGAGTCAATTCCCAAAATTCCATATAAATTTAGGGAATGTATTCCCCAAATTTAGTCAAAAAGTATTAAAGTGGCTGATTGATAGCATTTTACGGTTATAAGAATGTATTTATTGTGGTAATGTGCTGATATTTTAGCATATTAGTCTCTTTTTAAAATTCTCGCCATCCTTTAATCATTCCGAAAATATTTTTTATATTTGTGACGACATTAAGTTTCAACTTTAAAATCTTGATTTATGAAAAAGACATTTATTTGCCTGTTGACATTATTATTGATGTCGGCGGTGTCTATCGAAACCAATGCACAGCACATTGTTAAGGGATTCTTTTTGAGGTCAAAAGAAAAAAAGAATTGGACAGTAACTAAATCTATTGAAACAGAAATTGAACCATACCATTGGTCTTATGAATATAAAGATACAACGATGTGCGGGTACTACGAATGTGTCTTGACATTGGATATGGATTGTGCAACCGAGGCGTATCCATACATCAATAATCCTGATGTTCAAGAAGATTTGGTAAAGGTCTTTACCACAACTGACCGATACACCGATTCGCTTGTGGTAGTAATGGCAAACTATGTCAAAGATGAAAAAACTCTCGACAAAGTTTGCGAAAAATTGAAGAAATTGGATGACTACGATTCGTATTTTTTCAACAATCACGAAGATTTAGTAAAAGAAATGTCCAAATATTCCGACAGCAGGCGATTCAAAGAGACAACCCAAATATCGCTATGGGTTAATAACGGACTCCTTTACTGTGGTTACGATTTCAGTAACATTATCGCCATTTATGATACCGAAACAGGCATAAGGATTGAACCCTCGGATTTGTTTAAATCCCAACCTATAACAAATTATCGTGGCGATACGGTGACTGTAACCAAAATCACAGAAATTACAAAGTATTTAATAAACGATAGGATTCCCAAAAACTGCCCCTATCTTACTCCATACGCCGTAAAATTGATGGAAAAGTCCAAAACTTATTATGCGCGGACAAATGAAAATCAATACGGCGACCTTGTCAGGACATATTATTTCGGTAGCAAATACGTGCCTAAGTTTTTGAGGGAACTCGATCCGACAGACCCAGACGCCACTGACGAAACAACAGATACAAGGGAAGTGCTTATTCCTTACAAACTTCACGGATGTCAGAATGTAGAAAAAATCAGAAACAGGATGTTGGATGTAATGTTTGGCAAACACGATGGCGATGTTGACAGCCTGATTTTTAATAGTGTTAATTCAATGATGAAAGATAAACCTTGGATGGAATACGAAACTCTTCTTGAAATTGGCGATGGTTTGGTTTCGTTTGGCTTCGAAAACAGAAGAGCAAGACGCACCAGCGATAGCCATCTCGTCGTGTTTGACAAGGCATCTGGCGATGAAATCACAGTCGGCGACCTTATCAAAGACAAGAAGGGTTTTGTGCAGTTTGTCAATTCGTTTAATCTGTATGTTGAAGGGTTCCTTTTTGACACTACTCAGATGAAAAATGGACATTTGGATCCAAAGTTTAAGGGAGAACAATTTAAGTCGTATGTTAATAAAGATGGAGGACACGTTGTGTCGCTGATTATAAAATTCGGTGGTCTTTATAAATTACCTGTAATGTGGTGGTTCCCTTTCACACAATATGATAACGTTTTAGTGCCTGTTGAATTCAAAACTGAAATAATGCCTTTCTATTTGGACTATAACGACATACGTAAATTTATCAACCCGAAATACCTGCCAGCAATGGATGCCGCAGCCGCTTTTGCACTGAAAAAGAAGCAGTGAGCCTATTTTATCAGCTGTTTCTCTGCGTCACACAATCCGACGAGGGTGCAATTGCCGTCGGGATCCACTTTGACGAGGGCGTATTGTGCGTTGGTGTATTTGTCGGCTGTGCCTTCTTGGAAAAAGAAGGTTTCTGTGCCAAAGCTCACCCTGCCTCTGTCGTCGCGGGTGTAGCGGAGCAGAAGTTCGCCTTCGTGGAGGGTTCTGTCGTTTTGCATGCGCACGTATGTGACCTCCTTGTCGGGCGCAACCTTCACAACGATAAACCTGGAATCGTCGTCACGTGGAATTCGCCACCCTAGAGGGAAGTCGGTGAGCTCCATATAGTCGCCTTGCATGAGCGAACGCGGATCGTGTGGGAATAACTCCAACAGTATTTCTGTGCTGTTGGCAAGACGCTCCTCGTACTTTGACACAGCAAAGATAAAGAATCCGAGCACCAAAAGAAGGTTTGCCGCCAATATGATTTTTTTAGTTTTGCTCATTTTTAGTAAGGAGTTTTATGCAGAAAAATATCAACAGGAACAATGCGCCCGCACCCATCAGCAGGTACGACTTGTGTATCAGCAGTATGTCCATATCGTAATAAAACCTGGAAACGCAGGCTATAAATGCGGCTGCAAAAATAGTCAGGCACTTGTAGTCCAATATCATGTATGACAGTATCATGCCCAAAAACGCCGGAGCCATCGCCGGATATACAGTGGTGGCGGCGCAGCACAGCAACGCAAGTAAGCAGCTTATGGCAAGTTTGGCACCCGAAATATGTTTGCTGAGCAGATGGTACGCAATGGCGAAACTTGCCGATGCAAAAATGAACGCTATCGCATAGAAGAATGCAAATTGCGTTACCCCTTGAAAAAACGACATATAGCAGAGCGCGACGCCGATTACAAGCGCTGTGGTGAATCGCACCACCGGCAGATAATGGTCGACCTCGAGGTGTTCAATCCTTTTTTGGTTGATTGTGCCTCCAAAGATGGCTATGTAGATGAGCACGATGATGTAACTCCAGACACTTGAGAACAGAGAATCGTGATGAAAATTCGTGAATGACCATCCTATCTGCAATGGCAGCCACAATATGTAAAACAGCAGGCATTTCCTGCACGTCTGGCTCTTGCACAGCGCAAATGCAATGATTGCAACTATAAATTCCACAATCATTGCAATGGACTCGGACTTGAGGGCAACAAATCCGAGAACAAACCCCGTTATGTAAAGCGGCAGTCCAAACAACATCGCAATAATATCATTGTCTTTTTGTGTAGTGGCAATTGCTCCAATGATAAATAAAATTGACAGTATCGTGGCTGTAGTACGCCAATTTTCGTATGTGGTCATGAGTATAAAGAATGTCACCAATACGGCAATAAGCAGTCCGCCTAAGCCCGATAGTATCAACATGGGCCAAGGTAGATGTTTGTCTGTTTTCTTTGGTTCTGTGTTTTCCATATTGTGCAAGCGTTTTTAATTGTTGTTGCCCCCTGGCTTGTCTTTGCTCCACTTTTCGTGTTGATGGGCGATTAAGACTATCGCCATTACAAATGCGCCTATCATGGTAATTATATTTATCACAATGCCACCTATGTCAAACAACTGTATAAACAGACATTCCAGCAGGCACAATGCCCCGAATAGCAGCCATGAAAAGAGCAGTAGTTTTTTGTGTTTCATTGTGTACCAGATGCACGCGGCTATCGCAATCAATGCAATGAAGACATAGAGTCCAGAATCTTTGAAAACCACACGGCACATCGAAAAAATCGCCCAGTAATATGTCATGACAAACAATGTGTTGAGCAGCCACGATGGAGCTTCCGTGCGGCTCGGCAGCCATCGGGGTGTGAGGTAAAAGAACGCAAACCATGCCGCGCTGTATATCATCATTATGGACAATTCCCAACCTTCGCGTGGTATTAACAGATGATTATATGGAATGACGCCCATCGCCAAAAGCACCACAAAAAAAGCCCACAGCGGATAAAAATCAGCGACATACACCCATATAGCAATGCACAGCGCCCAGGTGAGGAAGAGCGTGGGAGAATCAGCCTGCACTTGGTAAGCCTGACCGAATATAATCCAAAACACTCCCACGAGCACGCACATCGCAAAAATGGCTATGTTGCGTGTAAAATTGCGCATCGGCACAATCATCACCACCAAAAAGACTACGAGCAGCAGTCCGGCGGCGATGCCCATTTTTGCGAAACGGTGGATGGCGTCCCAATTGTAGGCGAAGAAGAAAATGATGCCCGCCAGCAACAGCCCCGCGCCGATAGTCAGCGACACTATCTGGGCGAAACGCAGCCATGCGGAAGCGTCAGCCATTTTGGGAGCATCGGATTCCGTTGCGTTGTTTGGTTGTGTAGTGGTCTTGGTGTCCATGATAATGCTTTTTAGTTGTTGATGATGACGTCAAAACCAACTGATGCCCAGCTACTTGTCGCATGTAATCACCACCGAGCCGAAGTCCCAGGCGTTCATGTTGGATTCCGACCAGTGGCGGCACGATTTCGGATAGTTGGCCTCAAATTCGGGCGAGAATGTCTTGGTGATGAAATCCTTGATGCGGGCTTCGTTTTTCCACTTAACATTGTTGATGAGGTAAGGGCCTGACACGTCCAAGAGCACTTCGCCTTGGAAGTTGGGCTTGCTGTACACCTTCAGGTGAGTGCCTTTGTCCACAGCGATTGCGTCAAAGGTGTATTTGACAGCCTTCGGGAATGCAGCCTGATTGTTGGCGTAGCGGCCGTCGCCCACGTACTCGCCGTAGATGTCGGGTTCGTAGATTTTGGAGATGTGCCCCTGCACCTTGGTGTCGGAGAGCAATGTGCCGGAGAAGTGTACGCCACAGTTGCGGACAGGCGGCGGCAGGTTGATGATGATTTTCTTGGGCTCCATTGCGACGTCGCGCTTGTGTTGGTTGTTGGAGAGGGCGTCAGCACCGCTGATGGTAGCCGTCTTGGGTTTGTATTGTGCGTGTGTGGATTCTATCTTGATTTCGTCGTTGTTGCCGATGTTGCCAATTGTAAAGCAGCCTTGACGGTTGGAATATATCGTCCCCATGTCGTTTCCATTGACGAAAACGTGGTTTGCCACGCCTGCAATGACTTGGCTCGTGAGCGAATCAACATTGCGGAATACAAGGTTGTTTTTCTCCGGGCGCATTTTGAATACTTTGTCCTTGTCTTTAAGCTTTTCAAACTCAGGAACTTTGTATTTTTTGCTGATTGTGTCGTGGTAATACTGACGACTGAAGCCGAGTTCAAATTGTTCTTTTGCGCTTACGTTTTCAAAATATCCTTTGCCCACGCCGTCTGTATTTGTTGTCACGCTTACGGATTCGCCGTTGATGATGAGTTTTGCAGTGGCATTGGGGATTGGTTGGTCGTTTTCGAGGTCGAGGACAGTGAATGAAACAATGCCCTTGCCGGGTTTTAGGAGTAGTGTGCTATTGTGTTCGCCTTGGAGGATAGTTGCAACGTCCGCCTTTATTGTGTCGCCGAGATAACCTTCTTTTTGGGCGTTTACAGCAACGTCACCGCACCTTATAACGCCGTCTAAGGAAACAAAACCGCTTGGGTCGGTCGTGAGGTGTTTAGTTTCGCCATCAACAATCACTTCAACATCCGCATCAACGAGAGGTTGTTTGTCTTCTTTGTCTAACACTTTGAAAACAAGGTCAGCCCTGTCGAAGCCAATGCCGACGTGAAAGGGGAGCATGTCCTGCAGATGTGCAAATTTGGGGTGTAGCGTGTCCGATGCGGCGCAGTTTGCAGATGCTTTCACTGTGGCAAGCGCTCCAGAATGGAAAACTACAGAAAACAAAGTATATGATACATTTGTAAATTTTAGTTTTCCATTTTGTTCGCTTTTGCCGTTTAATTTGATAGTATCCTTTGAAAAAAATCTAAAAGGATTTGTTTTTATCAAAGCATAATCGACATAATAGAAATCAAGATTTACATTTCCAACTGCCTTTTCGGTCTGGCTGTCGAGCGTTTCAAACGCTACATCCTTCTCGAACCTCAATAACAGCAGCAATGGCAGTAACAGTAAGAGCAACAGCCACAGCCATCTGTAATGCCGTCCTCTTACAGTTACCACAAATTCGGAATCATTTCCACTATTGACGAATGTGCCTTGTCCTTCCATGGTCAAATATTATTTTTAATGCATTACTTCTTCGCCTTAGCCTCTACGACTGTGCCGAGCGGTACGTCTTTGAGTTCGGCGTAGCCTTCGGCGTCGGTGAAGAGTGTTTCTGTTTTGCCGTCGTATTTTACAGTGATTTCTGCGCTCTTGACGATGTTTCCTTTTTCGTCGATTACCTTGAACCTCATGTTGTGGGTCTGAGGTGGCGGGGGTGGCGGGGGTGGAGTGGGCTCCTCAACTTTAATCACCGGCAATACTATTTTATATAGTGGTGTCTTGCGGTCGAAAATGAAGACATTAACATTCTCTCGCGTGCCTGTTTCGCCGTTTTGGTATGCCTCCACCTTTGTGCCGTTTTTGATGTGCTCGAGGGTGATGAAACCTTCGGCGTTTGATACGGCTTGGATTGTGTTGCCGTTATAGTCAAACAAGAATGTAACGGCCGACTGAACGTTGCCCTCCTGGTCAACAACCTGCACCTTCATATCGCCTTTGGGAATTACCTTGATTGTGTATTTGCCGTCGGGGTAGCAGTTGTAGGTCTGCATCGTGGTCTTCTCGTCGTCGAGCGCGTCCCACGCCTTCACAAAGGCGTTTTCCTTTATCTTTTCGAGGACGATGATGCCTTCCGCGTCGCTCTTCGCCGACATTGGCTTGCCGTCCACCTCAAACAAGACGTCCTCAAATGGTGCGGGCGTGAGGTCGTCGTTGTACACGACATTGAATTTCATCGGGATTTTCCTGATGTTCAGGAACTTGATGAGCAATCCCTTCTCCGCGCCCGGGGTGTCGGGTACGAAGCCCCATTCTGTGATTACGGCGTGGCGGTCAGGGCCTGCGCCTACGAGGTAAACGTCGTCAAGTGTTGGGATTTCCATGCAGTTGTTGATGAAATCGACGATTGTATTGTCGTTGAATTTCTTGACGGCGTTGACGAGAGCGTTCATGTCGCGGCTGAGGATGTCCTGTGCCTCGCTCTTGTCCTCGTCGGAAAGCCGTGAGTAGCATACCGCTCCGCCCGGATAACTGCTCGACCACGCTATCTTCCTGCCGTCCTCCAATACGATTGGCTCGGCGAAAATCATATATACAGTGGAGTCGGGGAACGATGCCCTAATCTGCCTGTACATATTTGGAGCCGTTACCGAACTGCCGAGCAGGTAGCGTATGTTGGATATTTCTTTGGTTGATACTATGTTCATTGTCGTTGAGTTTTATTTCGTTGTTGTATTTGACGTCTTTGGCTTGGCGGGCGCGGACGGGCAGAATACCTTGAAGTACCACTGCGTCTTTGAATTGTCGCCGCCGTTGATGCGGACGGTGATGATGCCGTCGGGTGTGTCGTAGTCGAATGTGAATATCTTGTAGTTGGTCTTTATGAAACCATCCGTGCGGAAGATAATCTTGTCGTCGGAGATTTCGGACGCTTTACCTTTATAGACAATCATTTCGTCACCGATGTAGAATGTCGCGAAACCAATTGTTACCTTGCTCTTTGGCACTTTGACATTGATTGTGCGGATCGTAGAGTGGTAGCCTTTCGATTCAATCTTGGTGCCGCAATCTACGGGGATGTCGTTTGAGTCGAATGAGGTTTCGAGGAGTTCGATTACCTTTTCGGGCGTGTACAGGAACGACGTCGTGTAGTCTTGGCGTCCGTCGGCTGTTACGGTCACTTTCACCTGCAATGTGGAGTCGTCCATGGGGACGTTGTCAAAGTTGAATTTGCCGAGGGAGTCGGATACGGCGTCGAGGTTGGTCTTTCCGTATTCGAGTTTTATCTTGGCGCCGGGCACGGGTGCGCC
>JAGCRY010000148.1 GCA_017964465.1 Bacteroidales bacterium
AAAAGCGGCGACCGACTCAACGCATATATGATAGTGCCGCCCGACTTCGATTCCACCCGAAAATATCCCGTACTCGTGGTCGGCTACAATGGCCCCAATTCCAACGAGGTAAACGACGAATTTGAATTTGACTGGCACAATCTCCTCGCGCAAAAAGGGGTCATTGTGGCTTGCACCGACACGCGCGGCACGGGTCGCAAGGGCGAAAATTTCAGAAAATGCACCTACGGTCAACTCGGCAACTTGGAGACGCAGGATTTGGCGGATTTTAACAAATACCTTTCATCTCAAAACTACATCGACGGTTCGCGCATCGGCATTTGGGGATGGAGTTATGGAGGATTCATGACATTGAGCCTCTTGACCCGCGCACCAGGATTGTACAAGTTGGGTGTTGCAATCGCACCGGTTACAAACTGGGAATATTATGACAATATTTACACCGAGCGTTACATGGGTCTGCCGCAACAAAACAACAAAGGCTACAAAGACAATGCGCCGCTCAAATATGCTGAAAACCTCCAAGGCAAACTCCTCTTGGCATTTGGCAGCACGGACGACAATGTCCATCCTCAAAATTCGATGATATTCGCTGAAGCCCTCGTGCAAGCCAACAAGGATTTTGAAATGATGCAATTCACAAACAAAAATCATGGTATCTATGGCGGAAACACCACGAGGTATTTGTATGGGAAGTTTATTAGGTTTGTGTTGGAGAATTTGTAAATAATTGCAGGCGAGCCGCCTGCACTCCAATCCAAATTAAACTTTTTGTCATGGAGGTTGTCTATATGGGTGAGACAGAACATTAATTAATGAAGTTAATCACAATTAAACAATACAAAAATGACAAGATCCATAATAATATTTTTGGCGATGCTGTTGATACCGTTTGTTACGGTGTCGGCTCAGGGCACGAGGGTTGTCTATGGACAGACGCAGACCCTCAATGACCTGCCGGTGAGCGGTATCTCAATCTCTGCCAAAAAATCGAAGGCGAAGACGCTCAGCGACTCGCTTGGCAATTTCACGATTGTGTGCCAAGAGAATGACCGCCTGAAGTTCAAGGCGAGGGTTTTCAAAGACAAATCCGTGAAAATCAAACCCAAGACACCGGACACAATCAATGTGGGCCTCAATTTCATTAACAGCGAAAGGAATGTTGATGTTGCTATTGGATATGGTTACATCAAGGAAAAGCACCGTACTCAAGCCATCCAATATATCGGCAACAGTGTCGATTACAGCAGCTACACGGATATTTATGAGGTGCTGCGCAACAATTTCCCAAACCTCCAAATCAGCCGAGATGGTTGTGTGGTGATTCGCGGTCCGTCGTCTATCAATACTGACAACTGCGCCATTTTTGTTGTTGACGGTTTCAAGGCGGATAAAATTGACTATATCGCACCGGCTTTCATCAAAGATATTTCGGTGTTGAAGGATGCAAGTTCCGCCGCAATTTATGGCTGTGAAAGTACAAACGGCGTAATCCTGATTAATTTGATAAAGGGGAAGGAGATTAATTGAAAGTTGAAAGATTAAAGTTGAGAGATTAAAGATTATAGGTTGAGAGTAAAAAAAAACGGGCAATTGATTTTTTAGGTCAATTGCCCGTTTCTATTTTAAACTCTAATTAAACTTTCACATTTCTACTCGTCTTTCTGGAAGGTCTTGTAGCAGAGGCCTGCTGCGCCTGCGCCTACGAGGGGAGCGACGATGAAGAGCCAGAGTTGAGAAAGGGCGAGGTTGTTGTCGGAGAAGAGTGCCTGGCTGATTGAGCGGGCGGGGTTTACGCTTGTGTTTGTCAAAGGGATGCTGATCAAGTGGATGAGCACGAGGGTCAGACCGATTGCAAGTCCGGCGTTTATGCCTGCGCCTTTTTTGTCTGTGGAGCCAAGGATTACCATCAGGAAGAGGAATGTGAGGACTGCTTCAGTAACGAATGCTCCGAGGAGGCTGCAGTCGGTGTAGTTTGCTGCGCCGCCGTAGAACTCTTTGCCGAAGCCGTTTGCTGCGAATGTGCCTTTTGCCATGCCACATTCATTGGCGATGAGGGCGAGGATTCCGCCGGCGATGATTGCGCCGACAATCTGTGCGGCTACATAGGAGCCGAACTCTTTGCCCGACATTCTGCCGTTCACGAAGCAGCCGAATGATACTGCGGGGTTGAGGTGTGCGCCGCTGATGTGGCCGATGCCATACGCCATAGCGACTACCGTGAGACCGAAGGCGATGGACACGCCGAGGAAGCCTACCGCACCGCCGGCGAAGATGGCAGTACCACAACCGCCAAGTACGAGGGTGAAGGTGCCGATGCACTCGGCTACCATTTTCTTTGTTAATGTGCTCATAATATTGTTTGTTTTTGTGTTTATAATATTTGTTGTTTTTCCATGCCGAAATTTAGGCATCTTTCATGAAACTACCAAATATTATTTCATATTTTTTTATTGTTTTCTCTTGACTTCTACACGACGGTTGATTTCGCGGTTTTTCTCGGACGTGTTGGGCACGAGAGGTTCTTTGAACCAGCGTGTATCACATTCGATGCGGCTGCGGTCAACGCCTCGGTCGATGAGTTCCTGTGCGAATGCTTCGGCGCGTTTTAGACCGACGGCTTTGTTCTGTTCCTCGGTGCCGATGTCGCAGGTGTGTCCAATGCAGATGATGTTTATGGACGGGAAGTTTGTCATGAGGAATGCAAGGCGGTCGATGCACTTTTTCTGGTGTCTTGTGAGTTCGAGCCTTGATTCGTTGAATTTGCAGTGGTTGTGGTTGAGTTCCAGGATGATGCTGTCGAGTTCAACGCGCACCACTTCATTGAAGACTGCTTCCATGTGTGTCGTGTCGATGGCAATGGACAGGGAGTCGGCTTTCGCTTTTGCTATGCTGTCGGCTTTTGCTTTCGCTATGCTGTCTGCTTGTGCTTTTGCGATGCTGTCGGCGGCTGCGATTCTTGCTAAGCTGTCGCGGAGACGCTGTTTGTCAATTTCGTCGTCCTGCGGTTTTTTGTGCCTTTCAATGATGTCGAGGAGCGAATCTTCAACTTCACGGCGTTTCTGCCTGTCAAGGAGGTCAAACTCGAGCTTGCGGTTTCTGCAGAATTCGATTTCGTCGAAGTTCCTCGTCCTGCGTACTCTTTCGAGTTCGTCGGGCGAGATTGAGTAGGTGCCGATGTGGTAGCGTATGCCTAACATTCCTCCTAAGTTCAGGCATCTTACGCCGTAGGCTTCTTTGGACGCAAGGACGCCGTTGTATTGTTTGGATTGGTATGAGTCGGGCGCTTTTAATTCGGGGTCGTAGAGGTTTTTGTCGCTGGAGATTGTGGGGTTTAGTCCGTATGCTCCGAGTGCGGTGAGGGTGACGTCGATGCGGCGGTTGAGCGAGTAGATGAGGCCCATTTCGCCGAATATTGACAATGATGGTATCATGTCGTATTTTCCTGAGTACCGGCAGCTATCATCACTGTAGATGTTGTGCCCACGGACGTCGCTTCCGAGTTCGAGGTGGTACTGGTCGTAATAGAGCCGTGTCTCGAGTTCGCCTTTTGTCTTGTAGCTGTTTTTTACCGGGATGTTGAACATGACACCCGCGCCAAAGTTCATTTTCAAGCGTTTCATCAGCTGTATGCCGTGGAGGTAGATGCCCGCCGGCACAGAAAATATGTGCGCGTCCACGTTTTCTTCGAGGTTGTTGAACTTGGTGCGGTGCTCGATTTTGTTTCCACGTTCATCCTTGGCGTTCGCGATGCGCTGTATGGAGTTGACCGTGGATTTTGTGCCCATTTGTTGGTAATGGAGACCAGTGCCGAGCGCCCAGTAGCGGAAGATGTACCAGCGGTAGCTGAACCTCGCCTGGAAGCCGTAATGGAGGTCTGTCGTGTTGCTTTCCCCTGACATGCCGTGCAGGAGTGACATCGCGCCGTATCCCGCTTCGAGGGATATGTAGTGGCCGCGCTGCGCTTTGTAGAATGAGGTGTCCACTACCTGCGCCGTGGCTGTGCTTACCGCCGCGAGGATGGCTGCAAGGAGTATGATGATTCTCAATTTCATTTTCATGTTATATGTGTTTGTGTTTTATTTTACAATTATTTTGAATGACACTTTGTCTTGTGCGCCGTTGCGGATTACGTAGCCGGTGTAGGTTCCGACTGGCAGGGCAACGGTGTTTATGCGGTCGCAGTTCGTGATGGTCTTCACGACTGAGCCGGCGTTGTTGACAATTTTGATTGTACATTCGTCATACTCGTTTTCGTCGTAGTGGAGGAGTTCGAGTGTTATCTGCTCGTTTGCGCGTGCAGGGTTCGGATAAACGTTCACGCTGCGGCGGAGCGACTTGCTGAGGTCTTTGAAGTAGGCGGAACAGATTTCCAGTGTGTTGCCGTCGGTTGTGGTGACTACCGCGCTGTAAACTCCCTTAATCGGCTCGTTGTCGGGTGTCTGCCAGTACTGCTGGGTGGCGTTTTCAATCGGTTTGCCATCCTTATACCACTGGAAGGCAGTGTAGAGGTCTTCGTGGTTGTCGATGGCGATGAGGTCGTCGAAGAGTTTGATTATCAAATCGCTCGAGCCTTTGACTTTGACTGTCAGGGTTTTTGTCACGCTCTCGGTGTTGGACTTCTCATCGAGTTTGAAGGATATGGAGAACTCGCCGTCGCTGTTGTTCGGAATTTCAAATGCAAGTGTTGCGACGAGGTCTTTGAGGCTTGTGAACTCTTTATATCCGCTGCCGTTGAGGCTGTACCAAGCTGGCGTTTTATCATGTGTCCAGTTCTTGAATTTCAGCTCCAGTTCTGCAATTTCGCCAGGGCAATAGCCGTCTTCCTTTGCGCCGTTTAGGTCGAAGTCAACTTCAAAGCCATTGACGGTGAGGGTGAACTCGATGCCGGTGTCGTGAGATTCGCCGTTGAGTAGCGTGAAGATTTTGGCTTTGTGTTCGCCTACCTTTACTTTGTCGAGGATTTCGCTGTTGAGGGCGTTCTTGTCCGCGTTCCAAATGTTCGTGCCGTCGATGGTAATCTTTTCGATTGTTGCGCCATGGAGGTCGAGACCGTCAAGTACGACATCCTTGCCCGAAAGTTGGGTGTAGGTGTAATTCTTGGCGTTTGTTGCTTCCTGCCTGATGATAACATCGAAGGTAACAGGGTCACTCGTCGTGTTTTCTTTTTCGTCGGTGGCGGTGACGGAGATTGTGTAAGTGCCAGGCTCAATTGTGAATGACCATGTATTTTCCCCAGTTTTTAAGCCTTCTTTCGTGGAGGTGTTTCCGTTATCATCCTTGAGGGTCATCTCAATTTTTTTAACGCCAGATTTATTGTCGGTTGCAGTGATAATGATTTCGCCGCTATTGCCGATGCACTCATATTTCTGTGTCTTGGTTATATCAATGTCTTTACCATTGACTTTGATTTCGGAGGAAATAATAGGAGGTTCTATGTCGCCGTAATGGCCAGTAATTGTGATGTCGTTGTCTGGCATGGTCATGTCGGCTAGAATATCTTTACCATCGTACTTCCATCCTCCGAATTGCTCGCCATTTTTATCTTGCATTTCGGGCAGTTTAATTTCACCCTCGCCATTGCCAAATTTTGTGCCGAAGGGTACATTAGCAATATAACTATGCATAGAGCCGTCAACAACGAATGTGACTGTATGTTTGTTGATTTCCCATTTTGCATACAAATCCAAATCGGATGTTACTCCTTGAGAGAAGTTCCATTCTTTTTTGAATTCTTCGTCGGTGTACCATTCGCCGGAGAAGGAGTAGCCAACAACACCAGTTTTGTCAATCGTCGGGGCAGTGATTATTGTACCGTCAGGTACGTTTGTCAATGCATCGGGTTTTTTGCCGTATTCGGTATAGAACGTTACTGTATTTCCATTTTTGATGGTCACTTCCACTTTAAAGTTTCCGTTTTCCAAATCGTTGTGGTTTTTGTCGCCTTTCACCTTGTAATATACGTTGTATGTTTTGGCATCCGTGCCTTCTGGAACGTTTTCACTCCAATTTGTGCCATCAAGAGAATATAGCATCGTGCCGCCTTCAGCCGAACCTTTCTTTACAAGCAGTTGGCCATTTCCTGTGTATTTCAAGCCTTCTATTGCTTTGGGTGCGGTAATGTCAGTTGTTGCAATATTAGCCTTGTTGATAGTCCAGCGAAGACTTCCGAGTTCAGGGCTGAATGTTACTGTATAGTTGTTGTTGCTTGCTGAGGCACTTATTTCATAGCCACCTTCCGTTACATCGGCTTTTTCTATGATGAAAACGTTGCTATTGAATGTCAAACCAAGTTTTTCTTGGCTATCGTCTTTAGCAAGCGGAGTGGCTTCGGAAACTGACCATTCGATATTTTGTGCACTGATTTTGTCTCCGTATGTGGACGAGAGTTTTGAGGTTTCGATGTTGACTGTTACAGGACGAGGTGTGATTTCCAAAGTCTTGGTGATAGCAGGGCAGGATGTAGTGCCCTGGTCTTGATTGATGCGCGTTATAGTGATGTCATATCTTTTTGCATCTATCATTTCCTCTGACATCGAAATTTCATAATCCGTTTCACTGCTAAGAAGCGGATACTCATCATTCACCTTAACGGCGGAACGAACTTCAAATGTAATTTCAGATGCGTGGTCTTCTCCGTCGTAGGTAATTGGTTTCAATTTGCCGTCTGTATTGAATATGTCCTTGCCTTCTGTGACTACAAACATACAGTTTACGGACTCGTCAAATAGAGCGGTATAGGTAGTTGCTTTCGTAACAGTGGGCAATTCTACGTTTGCAGTGTAGGTTGTTTTTTCATCATCCATCCATCCTTTGAATGTGTAGGAATGTTCTGTCGTGGATTCCTTGGTCGGATTAGTTTTGCCGTATGACGGAGTCTCGTCTTTTGCAAATTTTACAACAAGGTCTTCTTTGCCGTCCACTTTGAATGTAATCGCAAATTTTTGCTTGACTGTAGCCTCGAAATCATTTGCCATCACGCCGCCTTCGGGTACGGTGATAGTATAAACATCATTTTCGTCGGTGGTGATGGGATTACCTTTATATATTAAGCCTGTAACCTCGTAGTCGTCTTTATTCACCTTAAACTTGATTTTGCTGCCAAATTGATATTGGTTGTTTTCGGTAGTGTTCAGCAAAGTGAGGTAGTCGGGGAGGGTGACGGGGTAGAGGTTGATGCTGAACGAACCTGTAACCTCAACGTCGTTGGCAGGCATGTTGGTCGGCAACTCGCTCCAGCCGCTGAATGTGTAGCCTTCCTTGGTCGGGGTTTCACGGAGAGTCAGAGGCTTGTTGTACTCAACGGTCTCCACCTCGCCGTAGGTCTCGCCGTCAACTTTGTAGGTCAATGTGTAGGAGTTGATGTTGAACGAACCTGTAACCTCAACGTCGTTGGCAGGCATGTTGGTCGGCAACTCGCTCCAGCCGCTGAATGTGTAGCCTTCCTTGGTCGGGGTT
>JAGCRY010000008.1 GCA_017964465.1 Bacteroidales bacterium
ACAAAACACAGCGATGAACACCGAATCACAAAACATAGAGTTCAAGCAGACGTGGCGGGACGAGTACCTCAAATGGATTTGTGGTTTTGCCAACGCGCAGGGCGGCACCATCTACATCGGCATCGACGACGATGGCAACGTCAAGGGCGTGGACAAGATTCACGATCTCTCGGAGACCATACCCAACAAAATCGCCACGCACCTCGGCATTGTTGCGGATGTCAACATCCTCACCAAAGACCGTCTGCAATACCTCGAAATCAAGGTGCTGCCAAGCAACATCCCGATTTCGCTCAACGGCGTGTACCATTACCGCAGCGGTTCTACCAAACAAGAACTCAAAGGCATCGCCCTCCAACAGTTCCTTCTCCGCAAAATGGGGCGGTCGTGGGACGACATTCCTCACGAAACAGCAACCCTCAAACGCATCAGCCGCACCGCGATAGACTATTTCGTCAACCACGCCGTGCGAGCCTTCCGTATGCCTACGAGCGCACTCACCGACTCCACCGAAACTATACTCGAAAACCTCAATCTCCTCACCGACGATGGCAAACTGAGGAACGCCGCGTTGTTGCTTTTTGCCGAAAATCCTCAACGCTATTTCCCCGGCTCGGAGTTCAAGATAGGACGGTTTGGCGTATCGGAGAGCGACCTGATGTTTCAGGACGTTGTGGAGGGCAACATCATCCAAATGACCGAGAGGGTAATCGAATTGCTCCGTTCTAAATACTTGATTTCCAACATTCATTACGAAGGTCTCCAACGTGTTGAAAAATTGGAAATCCCCGAAGACGCTCTCCGCGAACTCATCAACAACGCCATTTGCCACAAGGATTATATGGGCGTGGCGATTCAGATGAAAGTTTACAACGACCGCATCGAACTTTGGAACGACGGACTTCTGCCCGAGGGTATGACGCCCGACGACTTATTGAAGCCGCACAAGTCAAAACCGCGCAACAAACTCATCTCCGCCGCCTTTTACCGCGCCGGATACATCGAAACTTGGGGACGCGGCATCGAGAAAGTGTGCGCCGCATTTGACGCGGAACAAATGCGCCGTCCAAAATTTGAGTTCACTTGCGGCGGTCTCAACACTATTATTTATAGGAAAGAGAACGCAACAGAAGAAGGTGTACAAACAGGTACACAAACAGAATTGACAATTGACAAAAAAACAGACACAGACATAGGTACAAACGATATTTCAGGTACACAAACAGGTACACAAACAACTGCCGATTTGGTATTAGAACTTATAAGGAACAACCCCGAAATAACAAGGGAACTAATATCAAATAAAATTGGCATTTCGGATAGTATGGTTGCCAAATACTTGAAGAAATTCCAAGAATCAGGTATTTTAAAACGTATCGGAGGTCGATTTGGCGGATATTGGGTGGTTAAACATACAAAGAAATGACCCTCTAAATGTCCCTGTAATTGTCCCTGCAAATGTCCCTGTAATTTGCACTGTAATTTACACTGATTGCACTGTAATTTGCACTGTAACCGAACAAGATTGCACTGTAATTGTCCCTGTAATTGTCCCTGTAAAATTGCAAATTAAAACTTAATAAACAACAAACATAACACACAACAAATGAAACGAATACTTTCACTACTCGCAGCCATATTGCTGTCCATCAGCGCAATGGCGCAAATGATGCCCCTGCCGCAAGACCCCGACACACGCGTCGGACGACTTGACAACGGACTCACCTACTACATCCGTCACAACGAAAAACCTGAAAACCAAGCCTGTTTCTACATCGCGCAAAAAGTGGGCTCGATGCAGGAAGAAGAAAACCAACGCGGACTCGCCCACTTCCTCGAACACATGGCGTTCAACGGCAGCCAACATTTCCCCGGCAAACGCCTCATCGAAATGTTGAAAGAAAACGGCGTAAGTTTTGGCAGAGAACTCAACGCCTACACAAGTTTCGACGAGACTGTCTATAACATCGACAACGTGCCCACCAACAAAAACAATTGGCTCATCGACTCCTGTCTCCTCGTACTCAGCGATTGGAGCGGTGCGCTCACCCTCGACGACAATGAGATAGACAACGAGCGCGGAGTCATCCACAGCGAATGGCGTATGCGCACGGGAGCGTGGTACCGAATGATGGAACGCAGCATCGAGACACTCTTCCCCGGCAGCAAATACGGTCGCCGTATGCCAATCGGACTTATGGACATCGTTGACAACTTCCCCTATCAAGACCTCAAAGACTACTACAAGACCTGGTATCATCCTGACCATCAGGGCATCATCGTAATAGGCGACGTGGACGTTGACGACATCGAGGCAAAAATCAAAAAATATTTCGGCTCATACCAAAACCCCGCCAACGCGCCCGCACTTGTTGCCTACCCCGTCCCCGACAACAACGAAGCAATCTATGTAAGCGAGAAAGACAAGGAACAGACCCGCAACACAATCTCCATCAACTTCAAGAGCGACGTTTGGCCCGACTCACTCAAAAACACCGTTCAATACTTCGCCTCGCAGGAAATCCAAGACCTCATCAACAATATGGCAGAAAGCCGATTCTCGGAACTCGTGCAAGACCCCGACGCGCCATTCACCACCGCCGACGCATATTATTATGACTACATAGTAGCCAAGACCAAAAACGCATTCGCATTTGAAGGCGTTGCAAAGACCGGTAAAGAACTCGAAACCCTCAAAAGCCTTTTCCGCGAAGCAATGCGCATAAAGAAATACGGATTCACACCCGGCGAATTTGCCCGCGCAAAAATGGAAGAACTCTCTCGCGGCGAAAAACTCTACACCAACCGCGCCAAACAGACCAACAGTTACTACGTCCAAAAATGCGTTGAACACTTCCTCAACTCCGAACCGATGATGAGCATCGAACAGGCATACAGTCTCGAACAGTCGCTCCTCAATCAGATAGACCTCCCGACCGTCAATATGATGGCTCAGAGCCTCATCTCCGACACCGACACCAACCTCGTAGTAATAGCACTCGCGCAAGAAAAAGACGGCGCCACATACCTCACCACCGACCAAATGCGCCAAGCCATCGCCGAAGTTCGCGCCGAACAGATACAGCCATTCGTTGATAACGTCAAAGACGAACCGCTCCTCATACTCAAAGACCCCAAGTCATTGAAAACCAAATCAAAAACCACCGACCCCGACCTTGGCACTACCACCTACATACTCCAAAACGGCGCAAAAGTCGTTATGAAAAAAACCGACTTCAAGGACGACGAAATCCTCTTCCTTGCATCGAGGCTCGGCGGCACAAGCAATTTTGACGCCAACGATTACCTCAAATTCCGCTACGCCGGCGACATCGCCAACAGCAACGGACTCGGCTCATTCTCATCCGTTGAACTCCAAAAAGCCCTCCAAGGCAAACAGTGCAACGTAAACGTCAACATCGACAACACCTCCGAAGAACTTCGCGGACACTCCACCCCGCAAGACATAGAGACAATGCTCCAAATGGCTTACCTCTACCTCACGCAGCCCGGCACCGACGAGAAGGCTTTCGAGACATTCCGCAACCAAATGCTCATCAGCGTAACCAACCGCAAGGCGAATCCATCGGCAACGCTCTCCGACACCGCGACTTACACACTATTCAACAATTCGCCACGCGCCAAGACCTACACAGAGGCCGATGTCAAGGCGATGGACTTCAACACCCTGATGCAGTCGTACAAGCAACGCCTCGCCAACCCCGCCTCGATGACATACTTCTTCATCGGCAATTTTGACGAGCAACAACTATTGAAGTTGGTCATCAAATACATCGGCGCATTACCCAAAGCGTCAGGCACTTCGTCAATCCGCAAGAATATGCTTCCGTGGGCTAAGGGTGCAAAGGTAATCCGCTTCGAAAAAGAGATGCAGACCCCACAAAGTATGATAATCGACTACATATATAAGGAGACCGACTTCACCCTCCGCAACAAAGCCGTAGCCGAACTCTCCGCCGAGGTCCTCAAAACCCTATTCTTCAACGAAATCCGCGAAGAAAAATCCATCGCCTACTCCGCCGCGTGCTATTCGGACTTCTCGCCATCAGAGAATCAGGGCAAAGCCGACGACATACTCATCTTCCAATGCCCCGTCAAGCCTGAATACGCCGACCTCGCCAACCGCACGATGTACCAAATCGCGAAAAAAGTAGCCGACGAAGGTTTCGACGTCCAAGAACTCGAAAAAGCCCGCGAATACTACCTCAAACACCATCAGGAAGTAATCAAGACCAACAACTATTGGGAGTGGGTGCTCTCCGG
>JAGCRY010000149.1 GCA_017964465.1 Bacteroidales bacterium
AACAAATGCCAACGGATAGCCCGTAGCCTTCGATGCCAATGCCGACGAGCGGCCGAGACGCGCATTGATTTCGATGATGCGGTAGTCGTTGGTCTCGGCGTTGAAGGCAAACTGAATGTTGCACTCGCCGACGATGTTGAGATGACGTGCACACTTTACAGAAAGTTCCTGCAATGTCTTCACCTGAGCCTCTGACAATGAGCAAGTTGGAGCGACAACGATGCTCTCGCCGGTGTGGATGCCAAGCGGGTCAAAATTCTCCATCGACGCCACCGTAAAACAGCGGTCTTTTGCGTCGCGGATAATCTCAAACTCGATTTCCTTCCAACCTTTAAGACTCTCTTCCACAAGCACTTGCGGCGCAAACGTAAACGCCGACTCAGCAATCTCGCGGAATGTCTTTTCGTCGGGACAGACGCCCGATCCCAATCCGCCCAAAGCGTATGCCGAGCGAATCATCACCGGGTAGCCGATTTTGCGGGCGGTTTCAATGGCCTCGTCCAAGGTTTCGCAGGCGTGGCTAACGGGGACTTTGAGGTCCGCCTTGTCCATTTCCTTGACGAAAAGGTCGCGGTCTTCGGTGTTCATAATAGCCTCGACGCTTGTGCCGAGCACCTGAACGCCGTACTCTTTGAGGATTCCCTTGCGGAAAAGTTCGGTGCCGCAGTTCAGCGCGGTCTGACCGCCAAAGGCGAGCAAAATGCCGTCGGGGCGTTCTTTCTTGATGATTTCGGTGACGAAGTGCGTATTGACAGGAAGGAAATAGACCTTGTCAGCGATGCCTTCGCTTGTTTGGATGGTAGCGATGTTGGGGTTAACAAGCACCGACTTGATTCCCTCCTCGCGTAATGCCTTTAATGCTTGGCTGCCCGAATAATCAAACTCGCCCGCCTGACCGATTTTCAGCGCGCCCGAGCCGAGCACAAGCACTTTTTTAAGTTTGGTGTTCATAAAAATATCTTGAATATTATGGTTTAATTCGATTGCGCAAAGATACGGGATTTTTCGCGAATGTGCAAGATGTTTTTTGCGGCAATAGGTTGGGGATACAAAAATAATCTTTATCTTTGCGACATCTAAATGCGGGAATAGTTCAGTGGCAGTGAAATATTCTGCCAATGGTTAGAACACCAAGCCTTGGCTGGAAGACACGAGTTCGAATCTTGTTTCCCGCACTTTTTATTTTGCGACACTTAAATGCGGGAATAGCTTAGTGGCAGAGTTTTTCTGCCAATGGTTAGAGCACGCACTTATTATTTATTTTGACAAACACGCTTCATATAAATAGTAAGTGCGGAGACACGAGTTCGAATCTTGTTTCCCGCTCTATTTTAATATTTCCGAGTGTCGGTGATTATTATACGTACAAATTTTCATTAACGCATCTATGAAAAAAAAATCGACAATTATTCTTGTCCTTCTGACACTTTTGGTGATGATAGATGGAATCGCAAACGCTCAGACGTATGTTGATCTTGGTCTCCCATCTGGTACATTGTGGGCTGACCGCAATGTTGGAGCAGCATCTCCCGAAGACTACGGCGATTATTTTGCGTGGGGCGAGACAACATCAAAGTCAAATTACGATTGGTCAACCTACAAATATTTAAAATATGCCCACGGAGAAGATTACAATAAACTCACCAAATATTGCAGTCAATCTAAATACGGCAACAACGGTTATATTGACACTCTCGCCACACTTGAACGTTCCGACGATGTTGCCACTGTCAACTGGGGCAAAGATTGGTGTATGCCCGCATCGCAGCAATTCCAGGAGTTGAAAGATAATTGTACGTGGACTTGGACGACACGGAATGGCAAGAACGGCTACGAAGTAAAGGGCCAGAACGGCAATTTGTTATTTCTCCCTGCCGCTGGTTACCTCGGCGTTACGAATCTAAACGACGTGGGGTCTTTTGGCTACTATTGGTCGTCGTCGCTCGATACGGACGACCCAGAATTCGGGCGGGGGCTTGTTTTCAATTTCGGCTTCGTATCTCCTGTCAGATGGATTTACCGTCCTTACGGTCAGTCTGTTCGCCCGGTGCGGTGCAGATAATTATTCTCCTTCTTCTTCTATCCACGTCCGGCCTGCCGCTGCGTAGATGCGCCATTTTTCGATTACCTCTTGCATATCGGGCGCAATGTCGGAATCAAAACTCATCAATTTGCCCGTCTTGGGGTGGATAAACTCCAATGTCTTGGCGTGGAGGGCGTGTCGGGGCATTATGGTAAAACAATTCTCGATAAACTTTTTGTATTTGGAGAACGTAGTGCCGCGAAGTATGCGGTTGCCGCCGTAGATTTCGTCGTTGAAAAGCGGATGGTTTTGGCTCGTAAAATGGACACGGATTTGGTGCGTGCGTCCGGTTTCGAGTTTGCACTCCACCAACGTTACGTATCCAAAACGCTCCAAAACTTTGTAATGCGTAATTGCGGGCTTGCCAATGCCGCTGTCAGGCGGATAGACGCACATCATCAGCCTGTCTTTGGGATTGCGCGAAATATTGCCTATTATAGTGCCTGTCGGCTCGTCGATGTCGCCCCATACAAGTGCGTGGTAGCGACGGTTGACGGTATGGTTAAAAAATTGCTTCGCCAAATGCACTTTTGCCTGTTCGTTTTTGGCGATGACGAGGAGACCAGACGTGTTTTTGTCGATGCGGTGCACAAGGCCTGGACGAGTGTCGTTTTTGTCAAAGTTTGACTTGTCGCCGAGGTGGAAGGCGAGCGCGTTTACAAGTGTGCCGGTCAAGTTGCCGTGCGCCGGATGAACCACCATACCGGCTTTTTTGTTGACTACAATCACATCGTCGTCCTCATAAACAATGTCCAACGGAATGTCCTCGGGAACGAGTTTAAACTCCTCGTGTTCGCCGGGCAGCAATACCTGAATCTCGTCGCCGGGATGTACACGGTAATTGCTCTTTACTGGCGTGCCGTTCACAATGATGCAACCAGCCTTAGCCGCCTCCTGAATCTTGTTGCGCGAAATGCCGGGGATGTGGTCGTCGAGGAATTTGTCGATGCGCATCAAATCCTGCCCCTGATCCACCTTGATGCGGAATCGCTCGGTCATTAGTCCGTTGCCGCTTGCCTGAATGTCGTCTTCCTGAATGTCGTCTTCTAGCAAGAAGTCTTCCTGTATATCGTTTTCTGTCATTTGTTCTGATTATTTGATTATTAAAAACTTAGCACTTGCGCCGGTCGTAGGCGACACCATAATGTATGCCCCTGCCGCAAGATAATCAACGGCTATCTCGCCGCCATCTTCCACATCGCGCAATGTCTTGACTACCTGCCCATTTCGGGCGTTCACTATCATTAGTGTCAACGGCTTGCCGCTGTACTCCGCCCCCGATTCAACAGTTATGTAATCCGTGGCGGGATTTGGGTATATTTTGAGGTTTTTAGATGTCAATTGATGTGGCGTACCCAATTCTGCAATTGCGGTCTTCACGTCGCCAAAAACGGGGCGTATCATTATCTGCCCGAGTTCCTTTGACTGTTTCCAATCGCCGCCGATGTTGAAATATTTGTGGTTGGGCGTCGATGTGTTGCGGTCAAAACCAACGGCGATGATGGATGTTTCGTTTTTTTGCCAACCGACAAAAAATGTGTCGCTCACCTCTATCGGATAGTCAAACGGTATGTATATAAACTTGCCCGTGCTGTCTTTTGGCACTTCTACGTTGGCTTTTGTGGCGATTTCTGAAATTGGCAATCCTTCCTCGCAAGCCCACACTTTCAGGTCAAAATTGTCTGCCTGCTGATTGTTATAGACTGGGCAAAAATACATATAAACGCCGTACATCTTGTCGGGGATGTAGGTATTGAATTTTACGGCAATCATCGCGCCGTCGCTGCCTTCGCCGTGCAGACCGTATGCAGCCTCAGCCGAGCCGTCGTCGAGGGCATAACAGTTGGAAAATGTCTTGCGGACTGTCACTTCGTTGTTGCCTGGATAATCGTTTGCCGTGGCATCGCTCACAAGCCTTACAGTAACGTCATAATTGGCGATTGTGTCGTATTTCGACTTGAATGTGTACGCAAAATTGTCGTTCCTGTTTTCAAAATCCATATAGCTCGGCATATTGAACGTGCCGAGGGCGTATTTGTCGGTGATGCCGTCGTGGGCGAGGTAGAGGTTGACGGAGTCCAATAGGCGGGCGCGGTTGTCGTTGTTGCGGTAATGTATAGTGTAATTGACTTCCTCGCGCTTGTTGCTATTGACGTAATGCCGCCACGGCACTTGCTGGTAGTCGCCAATCTTGATTATCGGCGTATTGGTGAGCGAAACGTCCTTATACACCGTGTCGCCCTTGTGCCTATTGATGTCGAGCGATACATAATCGATGAGCCAGTGGTCGCAATTGCTCACGAGGTCGGGCGCAAGCGACGAACCAAGGCTGATGTAATTCCTGAATCGGAATCGGAAACCTTTGCGAAGAAATTTGTCGTCGGTGATGTTGATCATCTCCTGTTCAAATGGTGCGCTGCTGCCGCCTTCGTACAGTTTGACGCTCTGCCATTTTTGTTCGGGCGGGGAGTAAAAGTCGAGAACAAGCGAATCCCCCTTTTCTGGACGGTCGCCGTGTCCGCCGCGTTGATAATAGAAACTCAGCCAGATGCTTTTTTCTCCGGGGTAATCGAGGTTGATGGGCAGCGACTCCACTGTGT
>JAGCRY010000150.1 GCA_017964465.1 Bacteroidales bacterium
CGGTGAAACGAATCTATCAGCAACGGATAATGTGTGCAGCCAAGGACTACGGCGTCAATGTCGGGGGATTGGGAGAGGAGCTGCTGATAATATTTTTTCACGAAATAATCCGTGCCGGGGTTGGAGATTTCGCCGGCTTCCACGAGGGCGGCAAGCATCGGACAGGGCTGCTGATAGACACGGATTTCGGGATAAAGTTTTTGGATTTCGAGTATATAAGACTGCGAATTCACAGTGCCCTGAGTGCCAAGGACGCCTACATGGTTGGTCTTGGTGAAATTGTTGATGACCTCGGCTGTCGGGCGGATGATGCCGAGGACGCGGTTGTTGGGATTGATGCGGGGAAGGTCGTTCTGCTGAATGGTGCGGAGAGCCTTCGCGGAGGCTGTGTTGCAGGCAAGAATTACCAATGGACAGCCCAAATCAAAAAGACGGCGCACCGCCTGCAATGTGTAGGCGTACACCGTCTCAAAACTTCTTGAACCGTATGGTGCCCTTGCATTGTCGCCGAGAAACATGTAGTCGTACTGCGGCAGCAACTCCTGAAATTTGCGGAGAATAGTCAATCCGCCAAATCCCGAATCAAAGACACCAAGCATATTGGTTCGTTAAAGGATAATTAATTACATTCCAAGTTCCTTCTTGACTTCGTTGGTGAGGTCAACGCTGATGGATTCGTTGATGAAGAGCACGTTGGCCTTGTCCATTACATAAACATAGCCGCCAGCGGTAGCCACTTTCTTGATGGCAGCGTCGAGCTTGTCCATGATGGGTTTGAAGAGGTCGTTACGCTTCTGGGCGATGCTCTGCTGTGCATTTTCCTGGAAACGCTGGATACGCTCTTGAAGCTGCATAATCTCCTGCTCCTTGTCGGCGCGGAGTGCAAGCGACCATTTTTCGGGTGCGGCATCAGCAAGCTGTACGTTCTCCTGATATGCCTGAACCTTGTTTTGGTATTCCACGCCCATTGCTTGGAGCTGTTCTTCAAGTTTTTTGCCTTCAGTCTCCAAAGCGGTTTGCGCAGCCTTGGTTTCGGGCATTGCCTGGATGATGTCGTCGGTGGTGATGTGTCCGAACTTCTGCGCCGATGCTGCAACGCTAAGCGAAATTATCGCGACTAATAAAAGAAATACTTTTTTCATTTTTATGATTAACATTAATTATCAAATTACTTGATGATTTTTTTGAGTACCACATCGCTCTCGTCGTACTTCTCGGAGGCGTAGATGATGTCACCGGTTACCTTGTCGAAGATGTAGTCGTAGCCAGCCTCAGTAGCAACGCTCTTCAAAGCATTGTAAACATTGTCCTGGATGGGTTTGATGAGCTCCTGGCGTTTCTTAGCGAGTTCGCCGTCGTTGCCGAAGTACTTCTTCTGCAATTCCTTTGCCTCCTTCTCCTTGGCGATGATTTCATTCTCGCGCTTGGTCTTGGTGGCTTCGGGAAGGATGTCGGCCTCCGCCTGGTACTTCTTGTACATCTCGTCGAGCTCGTTGAACTTGGCCTCTACTTCCTGCTGCCACTGCTTGGAGTAGTTGTCGAGTTTGGTCTGCGCCTGCTGGTAGGCGGGAATTTTGCCCAAGATATATTCTGTGTCAACATGGGCGAATTTCTGTGCGAATGACACGCCCATCAGCATTGTCAACGCTAAGGTGAATATCAGTCTTTTCATATTGTTGAAGTTTTTGTGTGTTTGACAATCATGTTTGTTTTCTCATTTATAATTGTTGGCAAACCAGCCGCCACTGAACGTCCGTTAATAATAATTAACTCATTAGAAACTCTGTCCAAGTGTAAACTGTAACTTTGAGCCGCTCTTTTTAGTCTCTCCCGGCGGAACATCAAAGCCCCAGCCCCAGTCAAGTCCCAACATTCCAAGCATCGGCAGGAACACCCTCACGCCAAATCCAGCGGCACGATAAACATCAAACGGTCTGAATTGATGAAGTTCCTCCCAACAATTGCCTCCTTCAAAGAAACCAATGCCGTATATCGTGGCGGATTCACTGAGGATGGCAGGGTAGCGGAGTTCAAGTGCATATTTGGCGTAAACATTGCCGCCCGAGGAAATAGTCTCGGAGTCATAGCCACGCAAGCCAATGACATCTTTGCCGTATGAATAATAGTTCATGCCATCGCCGCCCATCGTGTATCCCTGGAATGGCGAATATCCGAGGTCGCGGGAGTAATATGCACATAAACCATATTCAAGTTTTGTATGGAATACAAGGTCGCCAATGAGCTGCGTGAAGTTCTTAGCCTCAAATCCATACTTATGATATTCAACCCACTGCCATTTGAGGTCGGGGTCAATGGTCTTGTAATTCTTGTCGTTCATCCTGGAATACGGCGGGGTGAGCTCAACCGAGAGTGAGAATGAAGAACCACGGCGTGAATAGATCGGCGCATCAATGTTGTTACGCGAGAAGATGATTTTGAGGGACACCTCGTTGGCGCGGCCGTTAGCACTGAACCCATCGAAATATTGATAGTTTTTGAGTTTGTAACGCTTGAACGCCAATTCATTATACAACTGGAAATAGTTGTCAGGCCATGAAAGACGGCGACCAAGTCCAATAGCCGCGCCCCAAACCTGAAGGCGATAGTCCATGTTGCTATTATAATAATAGCTGTAACGATTGGACGAGGAGTAATACTTGCCGTAGTTGACGTCGGTATAATAGAAACTTACCGTGAGAGAATTACGTTTCCTACCACCAAGCCACGGCTCCATAAACGACGCACTGTATGTCTGATAATACTTGCCATTTGACTGGAAAGAAAGGCTGAGTTTCTGACCGTCGCCCTGTGGCAAAGGATGCCATGAAGACTTGTCGAAGAAATTGTGGGTAGAGAAGTTGTTGAACGTAACGCCAAGCCTGCCGACGAAATATCCGCCGCCCCAGCCTGCCGAAAGTTCAAACATGTCGCTGCCTTTTTCCACCAATGGATATTCAATATCAACTTCCTTGTTCACATAATCGGGCACTGGGTTCGGGATTAGTTTTTCAGGTTCAAAATTGCCCAACTGCGCCAACTCGCGGACAGAGGCAATGATGTCGCTCTTGCTGAAAAGTTCGCCCGGCAAGGTGTAAAGTTCGCGGCGCGGCACACGGTCGTTTGTGCGGGTGTTGCCAGTGATGATTATGCGATCGATGTAAGCCTGTGGACCTTCAAATACCATGATTTCCACATCCACAGAATCGTTTACAACAGCCACTTCCCTCGGCACAGTGCGGAAGAAGAGGTAGCCATCGTCCATGTAAATATTGCTGACGGCATCCTTGTCGGTATTGATGCGCTCGTCGAGCCTGTTTTGGTCGTAGAGTTCGCCCTTCTTGATGTCGAGGCTACGCTGCAGAACGTCGGTTCCATATTTTTCATTGCCAATCCACGTGATGTTGCGGAAGTAATATTGACGACCCTCATACAAGGTGATGTCAACGCCAACAAGCTTATCATCAATGCGATATACCGAATCGCTGATGATGCGTGCATCGCGGTAGCCTTTCTTATTATATTTTTTAATGAGGGTCTGTTTGTCCTCCTCAAACTTTGCACGGACAAATTTCGACGGCTTGAACATGCCATACCAACGCTTCTGCTTGGTGTTTTTGAGGCCTTTCCTCACATTATCATCCGTGAATGCGCTGTCGCCGTGGGGGGTGATATTGAGGATTTTGACCTTCTTGCCCTTTTCAACGTTTATGATGAGGTTTGAAACGTTCTGGAGGTTAGTGTCGGGGACTTCAAGTGTACGCACATCAACATTATAATAGCCTTTTTCATAATAATGCTCCATGATGATGTTGCGTGTCTTGGTAAGGGTGTGGTCAGTGATTTTAGTACCTGGAATCAGGTTCACCTTCTTGTCGAGATCTTCTTTTTCACCCTTTCTGATGCCCTTATATGTCACCTTGTTAAGTTTGGGGCGTTCTTCGAGTTTGACATCGAGGAACACCTTGCCATCTGGAGTTGTGGACGTTATACCAATGCTTACGTCCGAAAACAATCCCTGCCTCCATAGCTTTTCGATTGCCCTGGTGATTTGGTCGCCCGGGATTGTAACTTTTTGACCCACTTTGAGTCCTGAAATCTGTATGAGCGCCTGCTTGTTGAGATACTTGATGCCAGACACCGTGATACCTTCAATGATATAGTCCTTTGGGGAGTCATAACTTATTACAGTCTGCGCCCTTAAGGGTGTCATTGCGGCAAAAAGCATCATTATCAGCAGCAGTATTTTGTTTTTCATTTGAAAAAGTTAATATATAATGTGTGTTTGTTATATGATTCTGCGGTGCAAAATTAAGAAAAAATTTCATTTCAACGTCCTATCTGCTGTGAAGTTTTACCAAATCTTCTTTCTCTATGCTGGTAATCCACTATCGCCTTATAGAACTCCTCCTCTCCGAAGTCAGGCCAGAGCACGTCGGTGAAGTAAAGTTCGGAGTAAGAAATCTGCCATAACAGAAAGTTTGAAATCCTGATCTCTCCACTCGTGCGTATCAGCAGTTCAGGGTCTGGGAACTCGGCTGTGTAAAGATTGTCGGCAAAATCTTTTTCGGATAGCGTGTCTATGTCGAAAGGATTGTCTTTGTATTTCTTCAACAGCCTCTTGGCGGCGTTCACAATCTCATAGCGGCTGCCATAGCTGAGCGCGATGATTACCGACAGCCCTGTATTGTGCGCCGACTTGGCACACGCCTCCTCGATGTCTTCACGCACATCGGCAGGCAACATTGAATTGTCGCCGATAGTAAGAAGACGCATGTTATATTTTATTAAGTCAGCAAACTGAGATACAATGGACTTTGAAAGCAACGCCATTAGACCGTTTACCTCGCTGTCGGGACGCTGCCAGTTTTCGATTGAAAAGGCATACAGGGTGATATACTTGACGCCAATCTTGTTTGCGGCGTCCACAATCTCCCGCGCCCTTACCGCACCCTGAGTATGACCCTCAAGACGGTCTTTGCCCTGCTTTTTTGCCCAGCGTCCGTTACCATCCATGATGACAGCAACGTGCTTTGGCAACCGAGTCTTGTCTATTTGTTCAAGAAATGACATTATAGTTTGAATATTTTTATTATTTACCTAATACGCCGAGCATCGGTGTCCGCCCCGTGCATTCGGACGGAACGACAGAACAATGCCGATGAAAGAGTAGCAGTCGTCATTGCCGAGGAAAGACCTCTGACGTGCCGCCGTCTCTCCAAAATCGAGGCTGTACTTGTCTTCTGTAATGCCATCAAGTACATCCGAGAACAACTTCCTGTACTTCCACTCCGCTGACAGAGTGAAGCTCTCGCTCGGGCTGTACTTCACGCCAATGCCAAAAGGTATGCAAAACCTCAGCCCTTCGTTAGTAAACGACCCAAGCACAAGACCAGGTCCGGCTGCCACGTATGGTGTGAAACAACGCATCGGGTCGCCAGGGACAAGCGGCAGAAAGTTTATCTCGCCTTGGAGTGACAACTCCACAATCTGGTTCTTGAAGGATGCATCGCGCCACTTCTGGTACTCATTCTTGAAATCAGAATCTTTGCCTTCAAGCTCACACCAAACAGCCTGGAACGTCACGCCAAACCTGTCGTTGATTACGTGCCTGAGATTGAAACCAAGCGCAGGCTTGGGCTTGTAAAACGGGTCAACGGGATTTATTTCGCCGTTATAATACCCCACGCCAAGGAACACGCCATACTCGTCGTAATTCTTGTTTCCACACTGTGCCAGAACGTCAACAGGCAACCACTGCACCGCAATAGCGATTACAAGTGCAAAGATACGGGAAACTTTCGTCATACCACCTATAAAAAAACTTAATTTTGCGCTCATTTTAGTCAATAGTATTTAATATAAAACTGCTGTCGTAATTAAAAACTACGCAGTCCGTCATTATATTGTATCGGAAGGCTGCAATATTGCATCGTTCTCGCCCGATACAGGTTCGCCATCATTTGACAACGAGTCGGCGACAGGTCTTTTCGGCACCTTAACCACGAGCCTCACAAAATCGACATGCACGGGATTTGTAGTCTCGGGACGCTCCATACGTATCGGGAAATAGCTGTCCCTCATGATCCATGAACTGATGGAATCCATCCACATCGTGCCGGACTTGCGGTCTGGATGCGCCACATCGCCCTCCACACGTGTAAAATGGAGATTTTTGGAGAGGAAAAACTGCTTTGGACCAAATTTTTCCATCATAGCATCATTGATGCCGGTGTCCTCCTTCCAGTTCGGCGGTCCGACCCATACAGTCTTGATGCCGTGAGTCTGAGGAATAATCCTGTCGAAATATTTTCCCCTCTGATGTCCGTCGTATGCAAACATTTCATTCGCTCCGATCACAAAAATGATGTACGTCGGCTTGAACTTATTCACATAATACTCCAATGTGTCACTCTGCGCGTATGTCTGTGACGTCGCGGCAACATACGTCACAACAAACAGTTCATGTCCGTTGTAGTCGCAATAATTCTTGGCACGAAACATCAATGAATACGCCATCGAGTCGCCAATGAGCAGTATCCTCTGCTTTGAGGTGTCAAGCGGGATGTGCTCGCCATCCCTGAAATTTTTGACAGTGTCGCAGTCCATGACGCCTACTGTCTGAGCGGGGGCATAATGATGTTGGTGATATAAAAAAACGCCCACGGCACCCAACACCACGATAATCAATGCTATAACTAATTTTTTTTTCATCGTTTACTTGTCATTTTGCAAAGGGGCGAAAACACCACTCCCTTCGAGGATGCAAAGGTAATGATTTTTTTTTGCAAGAATGCAGTGTTTTTTTTATTAATTTTGCAACCAAACACAAACATTATTGGTCTAATTATCAGAAATTAGCAAGAATTGGAAGAAAAAACGCTAATAGAAGAGTGTAAGAATGGTCGCCGAACCGCACAATGGGAACTTTATAAAAAGTATTCCCCCGTGCTGTTTGGTATATGCCTGAGGTATTCCGACAGCCGTGAGACTGCCGAGGACATACTTCAAGATACATTTGTGAAAATATACTCCTCCATCAGCGACTATGAAGGCGTAGGGTCTTTTGAAGGCTGGATGAAGCGAATCGCAATAAACACAGCCATAACAAATTACCATCAGAGCGCCAAACACAAACACCATGAGGACGTGGACGACTACGCGCAGACCATAGCAAGCGACGATCCCAACTTCGACTCTCTCGAATTCACGCGTGAAGAACTGCTCGGCGTCGTAAACTCACTGCCAGACGGTTACAGAATGGTGTTCAACATGTTTGCAATAGAAGGATTTAAGCACCGTGAAATCGCCGAAATGCTCGGAATAGACATCAACACGAGCAAGACTCAGTTTATGAGGGCGAGAAACATCGTTGTAAAAAAATTAAACGAACTAAAACGTATTAAAAGACACTGACTAACAAATGACACCAGAAGACCTTTATAAAAATAGTTTTGACGGATACCAACAAGACCCGCCACCCGGAGTTTGGGACAGGGTCAACCGCCAACTCGCCACTAAAAGTTTCCTGACGCCTGGGCTCGGACACTTCAACATACTGTATGTGGCGGCAGCGGCAGCAATTGTTGTGGCAGTATTCTGGGCGTCGCCAGACGAAAATCAGGCACCAACCCAAAACGGTGAAGACATAACCATGGCAGACTCAGCATCGGAATACACAATGCAACCCGGCGGAACAATACCGTCATACAATGAGAATATTGTAAATACGATTTCGATAACGCCACATAAAAAAGATTTCAGCCCTCATCAAGACTCTCAAAAGTCCGAGCCTGACACAAACCCGACCACAGAAGTCACAAAGCCAGACACCGGTGTAGCTGTCACTTCATCTGAGCCTGAAATCCAGCGCACATCACACATCGAAAGCCCGATGCCAGACTTCACGTCTGCATTCAACGCCAGTCAGCACACCGGCTGCGCACCGCTCACAATCCAACTGCAAAACCTTTCGCAAAACACCGAATATTGCCAATGGAACCTTGGGAACGGCGAGACTTCATACGAACAAAACCCTGCCGTTACTTTCAACAAGCCCGGCACATATATCATCGCGCTACGCACTGTAAGCGGAACATACGCCAAGACAAGTTATGACACGGTAAAAGTTTCGGCTCGCCAACAGGCTCAAATTGCGGTCGCTATCTCCGGCATGACAATTATTGCCGAAGCGCGAAACGTCAACAGCGGCAACATTGTATGGGATTTTGGAGACAAGACACAGCTCATGGGCAAGAAACACTCCCACACCTACCAGAAGCCAGGTGTATATGACATCATCCTTACTGTCAGCGATGACATCTGCACAGACACTGTCACAAGGCGCATCACAATCAAGGAACCCGAATTTTCGATTAAATTTCCCAATGCCATCGTAGCATCACGCTCGGGGGCGACCTCCGGCGATTATAAGTCGGCATCTCCTGAAAACAAGGCGCTCTTCGGTCCAAAGGGAAACATCGACGAACTCTCAAAATATTCGCTGACCATCTACACCCGCGCCGGCAAACCTGTGTTCCATACCACAAATGCCCGCGACACTTGGAACGGATATTACCTCAATGAACTCATGCCACGCGGTGTGTATGTCTATAAATGCCAGTATGAATTTGTCAACGGCGAGAGTGCAAGCGTGAATGGCAACATCACATTGTTATGGGAATAAGTAGGGATGCTCCAAGCACACCCCTACCCCATTCTAAATTCAGCCCTGAAAACCGCGCTGCCGTCTCGTAGCATCTCCATGCCATGAACATCGCCATCACTATGACGGACAACATCAACTGTTTGTCCATAAAGCACTTCTGATATAAAATTGACATCGACAGAACTGATGGTATGATTTGCTATATATTCAATGTCAAACGTGTCGAGAGCCATCTGCAAATACCGCATACTATAAAGGTGTCTGTTGATATCAATGTCGGAATACGCCACTCGTCGTATTTCTTGTGCACTCACAGGGGCATCAAAAGTGCGTAGATGCTTATACTTCGGCAACGGGCTGTCAGTAATGCAGACATCGCCTAACTGCGGGAAAAGGTCACTGATGAACACAGGACGACGTTTTTCCATATTGAGGACAAGCCACTCGCTGCTCGCCTCCGCAATCTTTCCATTGTCATCATAAGCCATAAAATCTCTCTGAGTGGCAATCCTCGAAAAACCAGACACATAAGTCTTAATCTTGAACAAGCTGTTTATGGCAGGCATACGATAAATGTTGAACTTCATGCCTGAAATCACCCACGTAAGGCCTTGGTGTTGAAGTGAATCAATACCGAATTTGATGTCGATGGCATGATGACCGGCAACATCCAAAAGGCAGTCGCCCAACGCCGGCAATGACAGTTTGCCAGAATAGTCGGTCTCATTATGCCGGACGCAATAATCTTGTGTAAATATCTTTTCCATAATCAGTTACGACTTTATGTAAACCTCCAGCAATTTAGTTTTGCCATCGGGATAGAAACAAAGGTTCTTAATGACTGCCGGTATCAGGACGGTCTCTCCACTCCTGATTTCCACAGCGGATTGCTCGCCATCATACTCGATGCGGCATCCTCCTGCGACACACATATACACGATGAAAGAATCGATCTCAGGATAGTCCTTCTCGACAGGCATATCAAACTCGAAGATGTTGGTAGTGAAATATTTGCAGTCTATGACATTGACTGTGCCGTTGACATCCGCAACATAATCAGTGCGGTAGTTGTTGTATAACTTGTAGTCAATGGCATCCACAGCAAGTTCGGTGTGAAGTTCGCGAGCGTTACCCTCGCTGTCACGACGGTCATAGTCATAGATGCGATACGTGATGTCCGAAGTCTGCTGGATTTCTGCAATATGATTGCCTCCACCGATGGCGTGGACACGCCCCGACGGAATATAGAAGACGTCGCCACGATGCACCTTGACATTATTAAGTATGTCCATAATCTTGCCAGAATTGAGAGCCTCGAGGTATTCATCCCTGCTCATTTCCCTCTTGAAACCATTGATAAGTTCTGCACCTTCCTCACAATCAAGCACATACCACATTTCAGTCTTTCCAAAAGCATTATGTCTCTCGGCGGCAAGCGCGTCACCGGGGTGCACCTGAACCGAAAGACGGTCGCGGGCGTCTATAAATTTAATAAGCAATGGGAACTCATTGCCAAAACGTTCATACACAGCATCTCCGACAAGGTCACCCATGTAAACCTCAAGAAGTTCACTAAGCGAATTGCCTGCTAAGAATCCATTGGCGACGACAGACACATCACCCTCTACACCAGACACTTCCCAGCTTTCGCCACCCCATATTTTCGGCTTGTAAATTGTCTCGAACTTAATCGGATACAAATTATTTTCCATATTGTCAATAATAATTTTGTTATTTCGGCTTTCGGTATTAAATTTGCATTTTGATAACGCAGACACCGTCGGCACATAGCCAAAGCCGGGCGCAAAGTTACTAAAAAAAAACGGAAGAACGGCGAACTAAAAACTATGCTAACGACAAACTACTGCATATCAGAACGTTACAAACAAAATATTTTTTATACAAAAAAATATTGCCAAAAAATTTGCGTATAAAAATAAAAGTATGTACCTTTCTGATTTGAAAAATAGACCATTATAACGCACGTACAAAAATCAACATACAGGCTTATGAAAAAGCTAAACTTAGGCATAAAAACCAAGCTGAACCTTATTCTGCTGTGTTCTCTTGTTCCCTTCGCAGTGGTGGGAATCACATTTGGCGTATTACTTTTCCAAAACAGCGACTATGATAATTACGCCAATAAAATACTCAACATCAAACTCTCGTACCTCCGGCTAAAAGAGTACGAGCAGTCATTCTTGTTGTATTATCCAAACGACAACGTTTTCTTCAAGACAAACGACAACCTGTATTTGAGGGACTTTGAACTCGAAAGCAAGGAACTCAACAAGGCTCTCGACGAGCTCCTCAACATGCAGATGACAACGAACCTCGAACTCGGAGACAAAATCTACATGCTCAAGGAGAATGCCGACAGCTACGGCGACCTCCTCAAACTAACGGCATCAAAAATCTACCAGCGAGGCTCGTTCCAGACAGGTATAATTGGAGAAATCGAACGCAGCTACGCTAACGCAGTCGCTCAAGAGTCACTTCCTCCAAACGTGCTCACTTCACTCAAAGAGATGGAAGTGCAGTACATAAACCGCAAAGACAACACTTTCTATAACGACTTCATAGAACTTTACACGCAACACGTCGGAAACGTCCCGGGCGCAATCGACGACATCGACCTCGCCACAATAGTCCACAGCGACACCACGAGGAACGACTCCGTGGCTCGCGCCGTAACCGCCGACAAAACCCCGAAGTCCCTCAAAAACGCCGACAAGCTCAAACCTGTCAACGACATGAAGCGTTATTTCAACGCCCTCAACAAAATCGACAAGGAAATCGGCTTCAACAGGGAAGAAGGTCTGCTATTCGACATCCAGATCGAAAGGTCTAAACTCGAAAGCATCAATGACATCATCAAATATGTGAATGAAAAGCAGCAAAGCACAGCCCAAAGCATGAGAAACCTCTATATCATCATCGTCGTGCTGATGTTGCTCACTGTTGCAATAACCCACATAAGAATATCAAAATTCATCACAAACGCCATCGACAAACTCAGTGGATACGTTTCACAACTCAGCAAGGGTATCCTGCCTGACAAGGAAATTGAAATCCACCATAACGACGAGCTTTCTGAAATGGCGGAAAACCTCAACACTTTTGCACGTGGCCTCAAACAGACCACAGAATTCGCCACCGCAATCGGCGCTGGAAACCTCAACACGGACTTCAAACCGCTCTCCGAAAGCGACATCCTCGGCAACTCGCTCCTCGAAATGCGCAGCAACCTCTATAAATCGCAGCACGAAGACGAAAAACGCCAGCATGAAGACGAACTCCGAAAGTGGGCTAACGAAGGTCTCACTCAATTCAGTGAAATCCTCCGTCAAAGCACAAGCAACATCAAGGATCTTTCGAACAACGTCTTGAAAAACCTCATCCACTTCCTCGGCGCAAACCAGGGCGGTCTCTTCCTCTACAACGACACCGACAAAGAGGACATACACCTCGAACTCGTATCCTCCTACGCATACAACCAGGAGCGCAAGAAGAAGAAGAAAATATACCTCGGTGAAGGACTCATAGGCACGTGTGCAATAGAAAAATCATACGTATATCTCACAGACCTGCCCGACGACTACCTGACAATCACCTCAGGCCTCGGCGCATCGAACCCGAGCAGCTTGCTCATCATGCCGCTCAAAGTGGAAGAGCAGATTTTCGGCGTAATGGAGATTGCATCATTCAAGAAACTTGAACGCCACGAAATCGACTTCGTGGAGAAGGTGTCCGAATCCATTGCATCCACGCTCTCCATCGCAAAAATCAACCAGCGTACCGCCGAACTCCTCACGCAGTCTCAGCAGCAGGCGGAGGAAATGGCGTCGCAGGAAGAAGAAATGCGACAAAACCTCGAAGAGCTTCAGGCAACACAAGAAGAATCAGCAAGGAAAGAGGCAGAAATGCAGTCAATCCTTAACGCCGTCCATAGTTCCTCGCTCGTCATTGAATATGACTTGCAAGGACACATCACGAGCGTCAACGAATCATTCTGCCGCGCTCTCAATGTGCAGCGTGAACAAATCATCGGACGAAACCAAGACGAATTCCGCGACACAAATGACAGCTACTCTTTGCAGGATTCGGACTTCTGGAACCGCATCAAGGATGGCGAAGTCATCAAACGTACCGACAAGTACCTTGTTTCGGGCGAGGAACACTGGCTACAGCAAGTGTTCACTCCAATCCTCGACTCCGACGGCTTCCCATACAAAATCCTCAACATGGCAACCGACATCACGACAAACAAAAAACAGGAAATCGAGCTCCAAGTTCAGACTGACAAGATGGCGGCACAGGAGGAAAAACTGCGTCAGAACCTCGACGAACTCCAGAAAACGCAAGAATCCATGGCTGAACAGCAGTCGGAACTCAACGAGATCAATACAAAACTCAAAAACAACGAAGAAATCCTGACCGCCGCAGTCGAAAAATCCAAGGAGCAGGAGAAGGAACTTCAAGCAAAGGTTGCTGAACTCAACAAACTCCATAGAGAACTCGAACTCCAACAGGCGGAAATCCTCGAACAGAACCACACTCTCCAGGAGAAAGAAAAACTCCAGGCAAAAGCACTCGAAGACGCAGACAAAAACCTCGAGCGCACAAGAGTGAAAATCATGGCAGAGTTTGTGAGGAACCTCTCACGCCAAAGCAGCCTGATGGAAGAGGCGGAAGCGAAACTCTCGCAAGTAGAGGGAATCCCCCAGGAAATCATGGATTCGGTGCGAAACGCAAACAACGAGTTCAAGATTCTCATATCAAAATACCAAATCGACTAACAGACACATATTTATTTGATTATTCTTTGAAAAAAAGGCTGTCTAACATCAAAATCGGACAGCCTTTTTTGATGTAAAACAATATCAGAAATGACACGCACATTAATAATACTATCCATACTAATCGGCATAAACTGCGCGGCATACTCACAGCCTATCAAAAGCGTGAAGTCTCCAGACGGAAAAAACACCCTGACCATTTCCAAAGTTAACGACACGACACTCACTTTCTCCGTGTCACGCTTGCAGAAAACCTACATAGATTCCGCCTATGTGTTCATATCATTCAGCGACTCGCCACACAACGCCATATCCCCAATATTCCTCACCAACACGAAACAGACATCCAGACGTGACACCATGCGCTCCGCCGTATGGGAACGTGCCATACAACCCGACTATTACAACGAACTGTCCATCACATTCCAGAACGGCAAAAACACCAACACCTTGAAAATAAGAATGTACAACGAGGGATTCGCCACTGGCATCGAAATTTCAAACCCAGGAAAACAGAAAGTTACAGACTACCATACAACATACCACTGGACAAACCCTGGCATTTTCCACATTTTCGACCACTCAACCGAAAAAGGCTACAATTCCATAATGGGCAAGGACAAAGTGTCGGCATTGTCACCAATGCTAACATTATCAACTACCGACACCCTCATCGCCTTCACACACGAAGCCGCCAACTATGAATTTTTCAGCCGTGCAAGAACATCTGCCGACAACTTCTCCGTCACAATATCACAATACGGCCTCTATCAAATAGGCAACTACTCCACACCATGGCATTTTGTTGTCTTCGCCGACAATCCAAACGACTTCATCGAAGGGAAATATATCGTCCGCTCACTAACCCTCAAACCAAACGCAAACTACAACTGGGTAAAACCCGGAAAGGTATTCAGGCATCCCGGAAACAAAGACAGCGACTTCTCAACAGCCGAAATAAAAAAATCGATAGACTTCGCCGCCCAAATGAAATTCCAATACGTCCTCCTCGACAATGGATGGTACGGCATGGGATACGACAACGAATTTGACCAAAACTCAGACCCGATGCAAACAGTGCAGCCGCTCGACCTGCCCGAAACGGTCAGATACGCAAAACAAAAAGGCATCGGAATCCTATTATATTTCAATAAGACAGCATTCTCAACCCACTCGTCGGACAGCGTGCTAACACACTACAGCAAAATAGGAATAAAAGGCGTTAAACTGGGATTCTTCAAAAACGGAATCCCCATGGACAACGTTCTTGCAAGCCGCATAATAACAAAATGCGCCTCGCTCGGCATGGTCGTGAACGTCCACGACGAATACCGTCCCACAGGCGTAGAAAGGCTCTATCCGAATTTCCTGACATGTGAAGGGCTACGCGGAAACGAACACCTCGACAACTCAGGCAACCACACGACACTCCTGCCATTCATACGTTACATGGCAGGCGCTGGCGACTACACGATATGCTACGACGCCGCCACGTCATCACGCCTCGACATGAAGACAACTAAAGCACACCAACTCGCACTCTCAATAATCCTATTCAGCCCGCTCCAACATATCTTCTGGTACGGCTCGCCCGAATGGTACTCAAACCAAATGGAAATTGAACTTTTCAAAGAAATACCGACTGTATGGGACGACTACAAAATGATTGGCGGATTCCCTCGACGCCTATTCTCCATCGCAAGACGCAAAGGCAACACATGGTATGTGGCGACTATCGCCGGTACAACAAAATCTGAAATTGAATTTCCTTTGTCTAAATTGACAAAGAAAAACTGCACCATAACCCACTATCAAGACACTGGCGACGCAAGCATCGGGAAAACAACATTCAAAGCCACGCCTTCAGACACTCTGAAAATATCGCTCCGTCCCGACTCCGGCAGCGTCATGGTGATAACGCCAGATGGCAAGTAACCATCCTCTAAAATTCCATCGTCACAGTGTTTTTCAGCGTATTTTTAGACAGTTTCATCGTCACTTCAAAGGTGTAAATGCCGCTTTTAGTAGGGAGTTTGTCGAACACGAGGTAGAAATGATAGTCGAAAAACTTTACATTTGCGGCTGCAATATCGGTGATGCGGCACATTGCGAGTTCCGAATCAATTCCCAAACCATAATCTTTCATAATCTTCGTATAACCGCCTGTCTGGGTATTACGATAGCCATTCCGAATATAATAGTAGGGTGACGAGCCATAGAAATCCACGATGTCAGCTACTGAACTTCCAACCTTGTGTGTTTCGTTGAAATTCTCATTGCACACGACATCAATGCCCATGATTGTGTCGTTTGCTACACTGTGCATAAAAGGAACGCTTATTTGATTGAAACAAGTGTCACCTATACGCTTTGATATAGAGTCAAACACTGCAAGATTTTTTTTAATCATTGCGGCGAGCACATCTTGATCTACTGGCAAAACTGCCGTGCTGTCGTACTTCGGCACATATCCTGAAGGTAACGAACCCACACCACCATCATAGACAAAATCTTCCGCCTGAACTTTTCTCGCATAGTTGCCCATACCAGAAAGACCTCTGTAATCGTACTCAAAGCCTCCTATTGACACGCGAATTACAGGCTTTTTTTCATAGTATGTGTACTGCCTCACTTCCATTGTGTCAACATCAATGTATGAATCGATGTAGTGCTTGCAGAATATCGCACCTGTTTGGGGCACTTTGCCAAACGTGTCATCGGACGTCACTTCTTTGTCTTTTTCGCACGCGGCGAATAGCATCATCGCCGCAAATGCAAATTGTAATAGTCTTTTCATGTTCAGAAATGATATTTTGTTAGGTGCCTACTCTATTACGGCTTTTCGGCACTCCGCCACTCAATTCTAATTAAAACTCCATCGTTACAGTGTTTTTCTGCGTTGTTATTTCCGTCCCAGCTGATGGAAAACAATATGGGTGTTACTATCAAGCCCGCACACCGTCATTTTGTACGTCACGATTGCCTCGTCATTGTTTGGGACAATACTGATTGTTATGTCCTTAAAATCCTCTAACTTTATCGTCAGATACTCGTTTTGAAACGAGTCCCTACTTCCATACTGGAACCGTGTTTCATCGCGCCAAATATAGTCAACTGAGGTGATAGTATTCTTCGGAGCACGGAACACATACTCGCCACCTTCGGCCTCGATGTTTACGATGTACTCGTTGTTTCTTTTGTCGTATGAAAACGGCGTGGTGGATTCAAGCACCGGGGCATCTTCGATTCCATCCGGCTCGTCTTTGTCGCCACAACTCACCATAACCAACAAGGCTATCAATGTGGCAAAAGGTATTAGATTTTTTTTCATAATTTTGCTTATTGATTGGTTTATGGTCGCAAAGTTAGCATTTTCCAAAACAATATGCAAACAACCTTGCATGCATTTTTACACAAAACACTGAAACGTAATGATTTGCATTTTTTGCAAACGCGAAATGCAAGGTTTTTAGCAAATCTTTCATCCATGCAATAAAAATATTGCATCATTGCAAAGTCCTGATATAACAAAAATTATATATCTTTGCAGTATGAAACCTATCAAAAAAAACTATGTATAAAATTATAGCAATTATATTATCATTCTTTACATTATCGGCATGTCTTGAACAGCAATCTGATTTGCACAAAAAAATCGCTGCCGTTGACTCTTTGATTCGGAACAATCAAAGAGATTCGGCAAATTGTTTATTTGAATCTCTCGACTGCACAAATGCAGCCGAAGGCGAGGTTGCATACTACAATTTATTGGCAATACGACTGGGGAAAAAAGAAACAAAAGACTATGACTCCTTGATGAATAAATCAGAAATGTTTTTCATAAACACAAAGAATAAAAGCATTCTTTCAGAAATCTTTATGATAAAAGCCAAACACTATTTTCGAGACAAAGACATATACGACAGCGCAGCCGTTTTATTAAATAAATCTGAAAAAATAGCCACTGATGCAAACGATTACTATCTATTAGCGCAAATATATTGGCTAAGAAGTATATTCCATAAGTACGAAAGAGATGTTGACAAAGTTAAAGAAGACGTTGATATACAATTGCTTTATGCCGAAAAATCAAAGAACAAACGACAGATAGCATACGCCACATTAAACAAGGCAATTGCCTACAAAAATCTGAATATGACCGACAGTGCAAAGACATGGCTTCGTGCGGCATTATTATCATCCAATGAAATCACCCCATACGACCACGCATATATATATAATGCATTAGGGGAACTAACGGACGAGAAAGACAGCATTATAGCCAAAGATTATTTTCAAAAATCCATTGAGACGTTTTCCAACATTCCTGCAAAACTCAATCTTGCAAAAATCTATTTCAGAGAAAACAACATTCCCCTTACAATTGCACTATGCAACGAGGGTGTACAATACGAATGGCCGGAAACAAAGATTGAATTTTTAAAGTTGTTATGTCAATGCAAAATCAAGGAAGGCGACATTAAGGCAGCGTTTGACATTCAAGAAAAAATCATTTCTGAAAAAGATTCTGTTTTAAAATACACAGGAACTAACAATCAGCTGCGTACATCCAACATTTTAGAAACATTCAACTCTGAAGCATATTGGAAATACACATCTTTGTTTTGCATCCTATTGCTTGTTGTCTTTGTGATTGTTATATCGAAATATTATAAAAAACAAAAAGATTGTCTGAGTATTACACAAACCAAAAACAATCAATTACATGAGAAATTACAAGATATACTATTGAAAAACAACTCATTACAAGAAAATTTCTACTCTCAGGAAAAGGAAATCGCACGTGTTCGGAAGGAAAACGACGAGCAATATCAGAAAATTTCAATATTAGAAAAACAGTTAAATAAAGAAAAACAAAAAAACGCCAACTTCAAAAATTCAGGAGAAACACTTTATAATCAAGTAGTTAACAACGAACCAATCATAACATGGTCAACCGACGACATGGTGAACTTCGTAGAATATTACAGAACAATTAACCCAGAACTCGTTGCTTCTTTCGACAACGATTATAAAAAACTCACTCCCCGTTACAAGATAATCCTCATTCTCGAAGACCTTGGCAAATCAATCGACGAAATAAAACAAATAATGTCATTCGAGGAATCATCGTATTACAGCGCAAAATCCCGCATCAACGCACAGAAAACAACATAAATCCGTTCCTTGTGGCGTCAAATCATTTTTGACGCCACAAGGCACGGATTATGGCAATTAGTCATTGATATAAACGCCCGCTGCGCCCGAACAACTGAAACTTTTCTTGTTTGCAGTGAACTTGTTCGATGTGACATTTGAAGCACCTGAAGCCCTGACACTTATCTCATCTGCATGTCCCGAGACTTTGATATTTGATGCTCCCGAAAGATCCAAATCAAGGACATCAGCCTTTCCCGAAAAAAAGACATGGCTTGCGCCGGAAGCCTTTACTTCCACATCTCCAAACGTATTGCCATCTATGTCGAGAGAACTTGCGCCGCTGACAGTAACATTCATCGCCCCAGACACTTCCAAATCGTCGAACATGAGTTTTGACGCGCCAGTACAAAGGACCTTCAGTTTTTTCAACTCTGTCCTTTCAGGGAAGCGAGTGCTGACTGCGCCAGACGTCGTAAGATCTGTGATGTCTTCAACACAAATCTTCACCGTCAAAACACCCCATTCTTCCTTTATCTTTCTTTTCTTCTTTTCATATTCATAGCGGACAATGAGTTCGCCACCTCTAACCTCGGTGATTAGGTTTCGCAAGAGGGCGCTGTCACCGCTTACAACAACCTTTTGCGGTTTGCCAGTCACAATTTCAACATTGACAAAAGACGAAACATTAATTCTGTTGAAAGAATCGACAACGCGCTCCTCCGTGATTGTTTCTCCGGCAGTCTGTGCATACGCCAGAGCGGTTAAAATCATAACCGCGATAAGAATAATTACCTTTTTCATGATTTTGATGTATTAAGTTTTTGTTTTTTTACATCAAAATACACATGCGCCATGCCAAATTACATATCAAACTGAATATCAAATAATTACAATTTAAAACAAAGAACATAACTGTAAATATTTTTTACAGTTATGTAAAAAGATTTTACATTACCGTTTCTTCCCGAAAAATTCCTTCAACAGCCCCGCACATTCCGCCTCCATCACGCCGCCAACGACCTCCGTCTTCGGATGCAAAAGAGAAAGCGACTGAGAAGAAATACAGTTTTCAACAATTCCATAACCACGTTTCGTATCACGCGCACCATAGACAATACGCCCAATCTGCGCCCATGACAACGCGCCCGCACACATGATGCACGGCTCGAGAGTGACAAAAAGCGTCGCCTCCGGCAAATATTTGCCGCCCTGAGCGCTCGCCATTGTAAGAGCCTGCATCTCCGCATGAGCAGTAACGTCATTGAGCCGCTGCGTCATATTATGAGCCCGCGCCACAATTCTATCATTGACCACCACGACAGCCCCAACGGGAATTTCATCCTCCTCAAAAGCCTTCCGCGCCTCCATCAACGCCGCCTTCATATACAACTCATAATCCATAACTTTAAACTCTCAACTTTAATCTCTCAACTTTAAACTTTCCACTCTTACCTATCCGCCGCCGTGTACATTCCGTTACACCGTGCAGAAATTGCAAAATCATCGGCACTTGCGCCTGTGCGTATCATTGCGGTAGCAACGCCCGCCTCACATTTGACGACTGCCGGAGTAAGCATGTGAGCCGTACCAGTTATTGCAAATTCCACATCTTCATTGCAGTTGACGACAGTGTTGCCGTTACCATCGAGAACATAACAATGAACCATAACAACATCGTTTGCACCAATATGAGTGCCGCTCTCGTCGAAAACGAGCTTAAGTCTAACTGGTGTGCCTGGCGTGGAAACCACACATTCAGCAATCGGCGTATCATCCTTGTCATAGCCGAAAGCCTTGAGCGTTCCTGGCTTGGTGCAATTCACATCAAAATAAAAACTCGGATGCGGAAGATTGACAGATGACGGAGACATCTCTGGCGACCTGCGCCCTACGGAAACACCATCCACAAACAATTCAACCTGATAACAGTTGCTATAAATCCTCACTCCCCTACTCTGCCCCGGAAGCCAATATGAAGCGATAATACAAATCGGATCAGCAAATGCCCTCAGCTCCTCCTCGTCAATATCACGCTGTGAACGGCAAAAATAATATGAAAATTTAGGCATACGGTTCGCACTCATGACACCATTAGCCGACCCGCCATCAAACATCGTACATACAGTACCAGACCAATAGCGCGGCACTATGTCATTGTACATTGAGGCAAAAACCTGAGACTGCGCCAAAAGGTCTTGCTCCGAGCCGGTTATGTCCGCCGCTAAATCACATCCATACACACTCCGATTTACATTTCCTAAAGACGCCGAAAGAAGGCAAGGATGATTGCTGCGCGTGACGCTATAAGAATCCTCAATTGTCTCCGCCACGAAAATGCCATAATTGTCACAGGCTTTGAGGAAATCCTCAGTCACCATATATCCTGAAGGTATAACGAGGTCAAATCCTCCACGCTTAATCTTGTAGGCATCGCGCCAGTTCGCTTTGCCTCCCACAGCCACACCGACAATCGGATAGCCCGACCTGAGCCTTACGCCATGAAGACGACGCTCCCTGCCATTGAGTGTGAAAGCATCCTCAGCGATTGTCACGTCGCGAAACCCGAAAGAGACTTTTTTTGTATCCACGACATCTCCCCCACATTCCAGATTTGCCACGAGAGTATAAAGCCACGGATTGTCAATATCCCATGGTGTTATGCCCTCCACTGTGAGAGAATCATCAAAAACAACCGATTCGCCGGCGTTTATCACTCTGACGACACTTCCATTAGCCATCTTCTTGCCATTGTGATCGAGAATACGGTATGAAAGCCGAGCCTTGCGAGATTCAGAATATGAATTTCTCACCATCACCTTCATCTTAAAACTGCCGTCACTGCCCGCACAATGAGCATCAACAACTACGCCGCCGAAATGCCCGGACCTTTCATATTCATTTGTGATGCTTAGAGAATCCTTTGAAATTAGCCAAACATTGTTACAAATCGCGCCATCAGGATCGAGCCTAACAACAACAGAGTTCTCGCCCTCGACGGGCACAAAATCCACTATAAAAGGCATGTTGCCATAATGAACCATAGCCCTCGCGCCATTTACCCATACGCCGCAATGATGAACCACACCTTCAAAAAACAGACTCATCCGCTTACCCGACATTTCGTCAGGAATCATGAACTTGCGGTAGTAATAACAATTGCCACCAACGCCCACATTATCGTCAGCGACACTGTCTGATGGCATGACGACCATACTTCCAGAATGTGGCAGCACGACACGCTCGCATCCCTCAACATTTCTCCCGCTGAGAAGTCGACGGTGAACATCATACGTATTGGAAGAATCGGCTTTCACAAAAAGCCACGAACCATCCAAAGACACTCCAGCGAACCCGTCGCCTTCGACGCCGCCACACGATGACAGGAACATAACCGTCATCGAACACACAAGAAATAAATATAAGACTTTTGACATAATACTCAATGATAATGGATAACGCCACTAAATTATAAAAAACAGCCAATATCGCCAAATAAATATGCCAATGCATAAAAAAAGTCAGATGCACTTAAAAATTCTTAATCTCAATCAACAATGTCACGATATTTGCATTCTTCCCCAAAAGAACAAAACACAGAACATTATGGACAACAAGACCGCAATTTCCTCTATACTTAAGGACACAAGCGCATGTACCTTCCGACTGAGCGACTACGGCTACGACGAACGGCTTGCATACGTATCAATGATTGTGTCGCTTGCATGGGCGGACGGCAGCATCGACGACCGTGAACGCCGCCTGATAAACACAATAGCCAAAGCCGCCGGAGACGACATAGAAAATGAACTTGAATCCATCATAATCCAAAACAGAAAGTTCAGCCTTGAGAAATACAACGAGTGGGTCAGCGCCATCCACGATGAAAAACTGAAAGTCGGGCTTATTATAGACATGTTCCTTACGTCATTCGCCGACAAAATCCTCATGCAGTCCGAGACGATTTACATGAAATACATCTCTCAAAAACTCGGCATCAGCCAGCCGCTATACACCGAAATCCGCAAATGCGTCGAAGAAATGCTCAACAATAAAGACGACGAACAGCAGATACGGTATGAATACGGACCTCTGAACAACCGCGAACGTAACACAAACGCGCCGAAAGAATCATTACTCGGCAAATTCCTGAAAACAACAGCCACAAAATAACAAACAAAAAAACGGCACGGAATCTTTTCAGATTGTCCGTGCCGTCTTTTTTTTAATCAGATTTAGTACGCAGACTAATAGTTGCCCTTTCTCTCGGTTTTCAAAGTGGAATAGTTGATTTTCAAAGCGGAAACCTTCCTTAATTCCTGTTTGATGTCGGTTATGATACCCATCTTGGCATCAGAATCGACCTTGAGGGAGTAAGTCAACAACGGCCTTTCGGCTTCGTCATGCGACTGACGCTCGCTCTCCACGTAATCGGGGATGTCAACGAGGTTAGAGATCTTGTCATTGAGCTGAACTCGGGGCTCTGTACCATATTTGCTCTGGTATGATGCCAAAGGCGCACCAACGTAAATATAGCTTACAAGCGATTTCTTCTCAAGTTTCTTGACCTCGGTTGCAGTCGGGAGCTTGATCTTAACCTTGTAGTCGGTCTCCTTCATTGTCGTAACAGACATAAAGAAGAAGAGCAACATGAATACAATGTCGGGGAGGGATGCCGTCGAAAGTGCCGCCATCTGCCTTGAACCACCTTTTCTGAATTTTGCCATAATTACTCCTGTTTTTTTATGAATGTTACTTAATGCTCCTCGGCTCAGCCTCAGAAATATTGAGAGGTATTACGAGTTTCACGAGTTTCTGCTCATCATTGGAGAGTTCGTCGAAAACCTTGCCGAACTGTTCCTGCGAGAACTTGTCGCGCGTAATGTTGTACGCTGCCACGATAGCATTCTGCACGGCGATGTAAGTCTCATAGTTGGTACCTCGGTCATTCTGCAACGAAACCACACCTTTAGTGATTCCTATGTCACCGAATTGATCGATAACCTTTTTCCAGTTCTTAGCATCTTCTGCCTTATTTTCATTGGTGGCGTCTTCAAGTTTCTTGGACGCCGGAACCTTTTCAGCGAGATCTGCCTTGTCCTTGGGGTTGGTGATGAACTCTATTGTACGCTCCGTGAGGCTGCTGATATCAGCTTGCTCGCCTTCTATAGCCAGTTGGTTATCCTTGTTGATGAGGACAATGAAAATGTTGCGCTCGTTTACCTTGTCATGGTTCTGGTTCTCGTCCTGTACGGGCGGAGGAAGCTGACGGTAAAGACCCTGGTCAACATTCATTGAGGTGGTCACCAAGAAGAATATCAACAGGAGGAATGCGATGTCTGCCTGGGAACTTGCATTCAAATCACCTACTTTCTTTGCCATCTTTGTTTGTGGTTTATTAGTTAAACTTCTTTGCCACCTCGGCATAAATCACAGCCAAGACAGCAATACCAAGCGAGATGTACAGGGCGTTAAGTCCTGCACCCGACCATTTGAGTTCGGTTTCGTTGGTCTCTACGAGTGTGTCGGTAATCGAGCTGAATGAGCCGTCTGCCAATGCGTAGGCAATGATGCACACCAATGCAACTGCTGCCACTACGACAAGCGTCTTGACCACAGACTTCGGATTGTCAATGATCTGCTGAACAAAGCTCCAAAGCGGGAATACCAAGAATGCGAGTATCGCGCAGGCGAAGAAGAGTATGTATGCCCAGAAGATGAATGTATCTGTGATACCATGCTCGATCTGAGCATTCTTGTCTGGATCAAGTGGCACTACTTTCACATAGAACATTACCACGATGATAGCAGATACCAAGAACAACACAATCGTCAGGATACCTAATATTTTACGTAATTGCATAATGTTACTTTTTATTATTGTTGTTGGATATGGGGTTCATTGCACACTACTATTTGTGTGTCTCGTTGTACCTGATGAGAAGATCAACGAACTTGATGGAAGCGTCTTCCATGTCGTTGGTGATGGACTCAATCTTGGCGAGAATGTAGTTACAGAACACCTGAAGAATCATGGCTGCGATAAGACCTGTCACAGTTGTGATGAGTGCGACCTTGATACCACCTGCTACCAACGATGCCGAAACGTCGCCTGCCTGCTGGATGGAATCGAAGGCCTGAATCATACCGATCACAGTACCCATGAAGCCGAGCATCGGGGAGATGGCGATGAAGAGGTTGATCCAGGTTACGCCTCTTTCCATGCGGCCCATTTCTACGGAGCCGTAAGAAACGATTGACTTTTCCACTACGTCGAGGCCTTGGTCGTAGCGGTCGAGACCTTGGTAGAAGATTCCCGCCACAGGTCCTCGTGTATCCCTACATACTTCCTTTGCAGCTTCGATGCCACCATTTTTGAGCGCATCCTCTACCTTGTCGAGAAGTTTCTGGGTATTGGTGGAGGAAAGTCCGAGGTAGATGACCCTCTCGATGGAGATTGCAAGACCGAGGATCAAGGCGATGAGCACTGATGCCATGAAGCCTGCACCACCTTCGATGAACTTTGTCTTGATTACCTTGTGGATGGGTTCCTCTACAGGAGCATCCTGCGAAACCTGCTCTGTTGTGGTGCCATTGGCGCCTCCGTCCTGTGCCATTACTACATCAGCACTGCCGAATACCAACATTCCGGTTATTGCCAATAATGAAAATAGTTTTTTCATGTTGTGTTTTATTAGTTTTTGATTATACGATAATTGAATTTACTTTTATGTGCTTTTCTTGTTTATGTCGCTAAAGTCCTACTCAAAACCAAACTTTCCGACAATAGCGGAGAGAAAGGGATTCGAACCCTTGGTACCCTTTTGGAGTACACACACTTTCCAGGCGTGCTCCTTCGACCACTCGGACATCTCTCCATGATATCGAAAATATGTTTCTTAAAACTTCGCAA
>JAGCRY010000151.1 GCA_017964465.1 Bacteroidales bacterium
AGTCGGGCGGCACTATCATATATGCGTTGAGTCGGTCGCCGCTTTTGTTGCGCCATTCAAAGAACCTCTTGTTGATGCCGCCGTATGATTTGAGCCGCTCGGCGAGGGAGTTGTTGTCCAAGACAGTGCGGATTGTCTTGCCGGTGTTGTCGCATACAGTAACAGTGCGCGGAGTTTGGGCGTTGCTGAAGAAATTGAGGTAATACTTGAAACTTTTTGAAAACTGCGGCGAGTTGGTGCCATTTTGGGTGGAAAGTTTGCGGCGGTTTTTGCCGTTGATGTCCACTGAATATACCGCAACTTGTGTGGTGTTGTCGCCAACAGCCGTAAAATAGACCTTCTTTTCGTCCGAGTCGCAGCCAAACAATTCTATCACTTCCTTGTCGCCGCTTGTAACGGCGTTGATGAGTTTGCCATCCATTCCGTAGCGGTAAATGTTGCGGTAGCCGTTCTGTTCGCTCTGTATGAGGAAAGATTTGCCGTCTTTCAAGTAGTGGACGCTTTTTACGACGTCTTCCTCGATGTATTGCGGCTCCTGCATCGTGAAGAATGTTTTGGTAGTGCCGGTCTTCACGTCGTATGCCAAGAGGTCGAGACGATTTTGGAGGCGGTTAAGGCGTGAAATTGCCAAAACGCCATCTTGCGCAGTCCATTGGAGTTTTGGGACGTAGATGTCGGTCTCTGAGCCAAGGTCGGCGGTAGTAGTCTTGCCCGTTGAAAATTCATAAATATGCACCGAAACCGTGGAGTTAGCCTCGCCAACTTTGGGATATTTATATTCATAGTTGTAGGGGTAAACGTCGTTGGCATTGTAGCGGTCGGAAAAATCTGTGTCGTAGTATTGGAGGGTGTAACTCTTGACCTCGCTTTCGTCAAACTTCACGTATGCCAAATATTTGCCGTCGGGTGAAAATTCGTATGCCCTGTCGATGCCAAATTCCTCCTCATACACCCAGTCTGGCACGCCGTTGAGGATTCGGTTGATTGCACCATTGGTGGTTATCTGAATGGGGGTGTTGACATTGCTATTGAGATCGATGACGTAGATATTGTTGCCAACAATGTACGCCACCTTGCTGCCGTCGGGCGAGAGGGTCGCCATACGCTGTTGAGTAGAGGCGAGCAAGGGAATGGTGCGCTTTGCCGCAATGTCATAAACCTTATAATCGGCAAAAAACGAATGACGATAAAGGCTTGATTCATTACTGTAGAAAAGTATCTTGCTGCCATCGTCGCTCATTGTGTAGCCTTCTATCATTGTCGGCATGTCGATATGGGAAAAATCCACCACAGTGTCCAAAACCTCACCGGTCTTGTATGAATATTTTATGACCTTGTTGCTGGACAAAACCGTGTAACTCTCGCCATCGTTCATAGACACAATGCCGCGCACCGTGCGTGGAAAATAATAACCATAGAGATATTCGTCGAGGGTTATTTCCTTGTATTGCGCCGTCAGAGTGCCGATAGACAAAACGACGGCAAAAATAAATGTGATGATGTGTTTCATTTTGATTTGATATTGTTATAAAAATATGGGGACGCACTGATAGCACGCCCCCACCGTTAATTTTCAATTTTAAATCCTCAATTGTCAATTGTCAATTGTCAATTCTCAATTGTCAATTGCTAATGTCCCTTCTCTGAGATGTATTTGATTCGCATCAGGCGGAGTTCCTCTTCCGTCCAGTCGTCCTCACCGAGTTCGTTCATTGCCTCTTCAATGGATTCGGTTTCAGCGTGGTCGAAATAGTCGTAAGCCTCCTCTTGACGCTCGTCGTCTATCACACGGTCGATGAAGTAGTCGAGGTTGAGTTTTGTGCCGGAATTGATGATGGATTCAATTTCAGACAAAAGTTCGTCCATCTCAATTTGCTTTGACTCGCAGATGTCTTCGAGGTCTATTTTGCGGTCGATGCTTTGAATGATATAGACCTTGTTGCCAGACTTGCTCACGACAGACTTCACAATCATGTCCTGCGGACGTTCGATTTCCTTCTCCTGGACATAACGTTTGATGAGCTCCACGAACTCCTTGCCGAATTTCTGCGCCTTGCCCTGCCCTACTCCGACAATCTGTTTGAGTTCGTCGATGGTGATTGGGTACTGCACAGCCATGTCCTCGAGAGACGGGTCCTGGAAAATCACGAAAGGCGGAACGTTGCGCTGCTTGGAGACCTTCTTGCGGAGGTCTTTGAGCATCTTGAAAAGTTCGGGATCGGATGCGCCGCCGTTCATTGAATGAGGAACAGCCTGCTCGTCATCGTCATCGTCACTTTCATAGTCATGGTTTTTGGTAAGTTCGATGTCGTATGGCTTTTTGAGGAAGTCCTTGCCTTCCTTTGTGATTTTGAGCGTGCCATAATTTTCGATGTCCTTTGAGAGGAATCCATGCACAAGAGCCTGGCGCAAAACTGCATTCCAGAAGTTCTCGTCGCCGTCGTCCTCGCCACAACCGAAAATGTCGAGTTTGTGGTGTTTGTAGGTCTTGACCTGGGAATCCGACACACCCGCAAGAACTTTGGCGACGTGCTCGGTCTTGAATTTCTCCTGAATGATTTCAATAACCTTCAACGCCTTTATAATCGCATTCTTGCCCTGGAATTTCTGCTGCGGATGGCGGCAGTTGTCGCAATTTCCACATGGCTCTTCAAGGTTTTCTCCGAAATAATTCAGCAGCATTTTGCTCCTACACATCGAGGTCTCGGCGTATGCAATGGTTTCGGATAACAATTGCCTGCCTATTTCCTGCTCGCTTACAGACTTGTTCTGCATGAATTTTTCGAGTTTTTTCATGTCATTGCTGCTATAGAAAGCAATGCAAAGACCTTCTCCGCCGTCGCGACCTGCCCTGCCGGTCTCCTGGTAATAACCTTCGAGGCTCTTTGGCATGTCATAATGGATGACGAAGCGCACATCGGGTTTGTCGATGCCCATGCCGAATGCAATGGTAGCCACAATGACATCCACTTCCTCCATCAAGAACTTGTCCTGATTGTCGCTGCGAGTCTGACTGTCCATGCCGGCGTGGTACGGGAGCGCCTTGATGTCGTTGACTGTGAGCATTTCGGCGAGTTCTTCAACCTTCTTGCGGCTCAGACAATAAATGATGCCGCTCTTGCCTTTGTTCTGTTTGATGAACTTGATGATCTGCTTGTCAACGTCGAGTTTTGGACGTACTTCATAATAGAGGTTCGGGCGATAGAACGACGATTTGAAGATGTCGGCGTCAGTAATGCCAAGATTTTTCTGGATGTCGTGCTGAACCTTTGGCGTTGCCGTTGCCGTGAGGGCGATGATGGGGCTGCGTCCGATTTCTTCGATAATCGGGCGTATGCGGCGGTATTCAGGGCGGAAATCATGTCCCCACTCCGAAATACAGTGCGCCTCATCAATAGCGTAGAACGAGATTTTTGTCTGTTTGAGAAACTCGATGTTCTCCTCCTTTGTAAGGCTCTCGGGGGCTACATACAGGAGTTTTGTCTTGCCATTCAGAATATCTTCCTTCACCTGCAATATCTGCTGTTTCGACAGCGAACTATTGAGGAAATGCGCGATGTTTTCGCTCGTGCTGATATTGCGCATGGCGTCCACCTGGTTTTTCATCAGTGCAATCAGCGGCGATATGACAATAGCCGTGCCCTCGAGTATGAGCGAAGGCAACTGATAACACAACGACTTTCCGCCGCCTGTGGGCATTAGCACAAACGTGTCGCGCCCTGCCAATACGTTTTTCACAACCGCTTCTTGCTCGCCCTTGAAACGGTCGAATCCGAAAAACTTATGGAGATATTCTGTTAGATTGATTTCTTTATTGTTCATGCGATTATTTTGTCTTAATCATTATATTACAAATATGCTAATAAGTTTTCGATTTGTGCAAGTTTTTTTGCAAGTTTTTTTTTTATTTTTTGATATTTTCTGCAAATAGTTAAATTTTACCTACAAAACAAATATTTTTCATTATGGAATAACGCTCAAAAACATCATCTTTTGCCGCCGAAACGATAATATTTGCCCATAATTCCAAAAATATTTGCTACAGGCTTGGCGTTAAAAGGATTTTTTTTTACATTTGACGTGTTAACAGACACAGAATTATTGCAAACATAAACACTATATTATTATGGTAAAGCAAGAAACAAAGAAGACGTTTGTACTGGATACCAACGTCATTTTGCATGATTTCAGAAGCATCTACAACTTTGAAGAAAACGACATAGTTGTGCCGATTGTGGTCTTGGAGGAACTCGACAAGTTCAAGAAAGGCAACGACACCATCAACATCCAGGCGCGTGAGTTCATGCGCATACTCGACCGCCTGACCGAAAACAACGCAAACCTCGAGGCTGGAATCCCGCTCGGCGACGGTCGTGGAAACCTCTTCATAATGACCGGCAAACCGTTCTCGGAGGCTATGAAACTTTCATTTTCGGAGCCAATCCCAGACCACAAGATTCTCGCCGTGGCTCTGTGGATAAAGGAGCACCATCCCGAAAAGCGTGTGTTCCTCGTGTCGCAGGACATCAATCTCCGCATGAAGTCGCGCTCTCTCGGCATGGAGGCTCAGGACTACAAGACCGGCAAGGTTGAGAACACGGAACGCCTGTTCCAGGGCATACGCCTGATTCCCAACACCAATGACGACATCGTTTCAAAACTCTACCGTGAGAGCCATCTCCCGATTGAAGACTGCGGCATTGAGAACGATTTCAATCCAAACGACTATTTCCTCATCGGCGATGAAAAGACTAACGCGATGTGCTATTATAACGCCACGGACAAGACTATTAATAAGGTGTTGAAACACCGCGCCTCCGGCATCACACCCCGCAACGTTGAACAGAGTTTTGTCCTCGACGCCCTCATGCGCCCCGACATCTCGCTCATCGCCATCACTGGCAAGGCGGGCACAGGCAAGACTCTCCTCGCCCTCGCCGCAGCATTGGAACAGAGCAAACAATTCATGCAGATTTTCCTGAGCCGCCCGATTGTGCCGCTCGGAAACAAAGACCTCGGCTACCTCCCCGGCAATGAAAAACAGAAGGTCAGCCCATACATGCAGCCTCTTTTCGACAATCTCAACGTCATCAAACAGACTCTCGGCGTGAACAGCAAGAACTCGCAGCAACTCGACGAAATGGTGAACAAGGAAAAACTTCTCGTTGCGCCGCTTGCCTACATTCGCGGTCGAAGCCTCAACAATGTGTTCTTCATCGTCGATGAATCCCAAAACCTCACTCCTCACGAGGTGAAGACCATCATCACGAGGGCGGGCGAAGGCGCAAAAATCGTGTTCACTGGCGATGTCGAGCAGATTGACAGCCCATTCTTGGACATGCGCTCAAACGGCCTCTCCTACCTCGCAAACAAGATGAAAGGTCAGGATTTCTTCGTCCACATCAACCTCGTACACGGCGAACGCAGCAGGCTTGCAGACGTGGCGGGACGGTTGTTAGACTAAAAAAACATCAAAAATGAAGGAGGCAGATTACACAGAGAACGACAGGCTTCAACTTGCTTTTGACTACGTGTACTACACAGGACGCAATGTTTTTCTGACCGGCAAGGCTGGCACAGGAAAAACCACATTCCTCAAACGGCTTAGGAAAACATGCCCGAAACGCATGGTCGTCACATCGCCTACGGGCGTTGCGGCGGTCAATGCGGGGGGCGTGACTTTGCACTCGTTTTTCCAGTTGCCATTCGGACCGAGGACGCCAGAATCACCATTCGAGCAAAAATCGGCACTCAACAACCGCAAAATACAGGTAATCAGGACTCTCGAACTGTTAGTGATTGACGAAATCTCCATGGTTCGCGCTGACTTGCTGGACTCTGTGGACCAGGTGCTTCGACGCTACCGAAAGAACAACAAACCTTTTGGCGGCGTCCAATTGCTTCTCATTGGCGACATGCAGCAACTTTCGCCAGTCATCAAACCTGAAGACGAGGACATACTACGCCCTTACTATAACTCCTACTATTTCTTCGGCAGCATTGCATGGAGAAAGACCTCGTATGTATGCATAGAACTCGACCACGTATTCAGGCAAACCGACCATACCTTTGTAACGCTCCTTAACAACATCCGCGAAGGGCATGTGGACATCAACACCATAAACGCCCTAAACTCGCGCTACGTACCAAACTACAAGCCGCCGGAGGGCGAGGACATTGTGACGCTCGTGACTACAAACCGTCAGGCGGACACCATAAACCAGACCCACATGCTCGCGCTGCCGACCAAAATGATGACATACGACGCGCAGATTAAAGGCGACTTCCCTGAGTCGTCGTTCCCTGTGGAGAAAAACCTCATGCTCAAAAAAGATGCTGTGGTCATGTTCCTCAAAAACGACACGTCTTTTGACCACCTTTTCTATAATGGCAAGATTGGGCGCGTGACGGATTTTGGGGAAGACGGCGTTTATGTGAGGTGCAACGGCGAAAGTGAAGACATTTACGTAACGCCGATGGAATGGGAAAACTCAAAATATGAGATTGATCCCAACACAAAGGAAATCAAGGAAACCATCATCGGCACATTCACACAGATACCGCTCCGCATCGCGTGGGCTGTGACAATCCACAAAAGCCAGGGCTTGACATTCGACCATTTGATGATAGACGCCGCCAATAGTTTTGCGCACGGGCAGGTTTATGTCGCCTTGTCGCGTTGCAGGACGTTGGAGGGGCTGGTACTATTGAGGCCGCTGTCCGTCGGCGACATCATCAGCGACCCTCAGGTAAGGTCTTTTGCTCAGGCTGTCGAGCAAAACATGCCCGACAAATCTGTATTGTGCGCCGACAAACGGGAGTATTTCTTTGACATTGTATCGGAATTGTTCGATTTCAATCCATTGTATAACGACCTAATGTCCATGCAAAGATTTCTGTCTCTGTATTCATCGTCCGTCATAGGCAACAAAAACGCCTTTGACGGGTTAGATTCCATTGTACTTGGGCAGATGGTGGCAGTGTCGGACAAATTCATGAAGGCAATACGACAGAACTATAGCGAGTCGCCAGACGTTGAAAACGACACCACCCTACTCCAACGCATACAGAAAGGCTGCGAGTATTATATGGAGAAAATGAAAACAATGCTCGAAACGCCCATAAAGTCTTTTGCTTTCGATTGTGACGACAAGACCAAAAAGGCGAAACTCATGGACACCTACAAGTCGCTCACATACAATTTTGACCTCAAGAAAAACATACTCGTTTTCTTGAAAGATGGTTTCGGCATAAAGAGATACCTCACACGCAAGGCAGAAGTCGCCCTCGAACTCTCCAAAGAATCTGAAGGCGGCGGCAAATCATCACTCTCACGCATCCAGCCCAACGCCTCATCCGTGAACTCCAAATACATCTCTAACAACCCCGAACTATACAACGAACTCTCACAATGGCGCAAGAGCAAGGCGGATGATTTGGGAATGAAGTCCACAGATGTCGTGGCAACAAAAACAATCCTGGAAATTTCAAACAAGAAGCCAACCACAGTCAAGGATTTGATGGGAATAACTGGCATGAAAGGCAAGGGCAAGCCATACATTGCGGAGATTATGAAAATATTACTGCCTCACATCGGCGGCGCAACAGACCCACTGTTCAATGCCGACGAGGAAATGAAAAACGCAGAATATGAAAGCCTCTCCACATACGAAAAAACACATTTTCTTTTCACTCAAGGCAAATCCGTCGAACAGATTGCATCGGAACGCAAGTTGACTTCGGCAACTGTAATGGGACACCTTGCTGAATATGTGGCGAAAGGCGAAATCGACCCCTACACAATCTTGAAGAAAGACGACATCGAGCGTATAAAAATGTTCATCCTCGAAAACCCCAACGCCACCGACAAGGGCATTTTTGAAGGCGTGAAGGGCGGTTGCACCTACGGCGAAATCAAGATTGTGAGGGCAATCATGGAGTCTAATTTGTATGATAATTGAGAGTTGAAAAATCAAAAATAGCAATAAAATGAGAATCGTATTTGTACAGTCACATAATCAAGATAATGGTGATGTTGCCATTGAGAATGTACGTGAAATGGCGTGTCGTCATGCCTTGCCGGGTGACTTTTGGCTGTTGCCGGAGGTTTTTGATACTGGATGGAATCTTCGACCGGGCGAACGTATTGACGGCAGCCAGAATATTAAGTTTTTGCGTGAACTGTCGCAGGAATTTGGAATTTCAGTGGGCGGCAGTTTCTATTTGGCGACCGACAGCAGCATAAGAAACCGCTTTTATGTCGTCACATCCGACGGCAGCGAATATTATTGCGACAAAAGGCATCCGTTTGGCGAGTTTGAGACTGTGAATGTCACGCCCGGCGACTCCATTCTCACATTCCCAATAAATGGCATAATGTTCAGAGCTATAGTGTGCTATGACTTGAGATTTCCAGTGTGGTGCAGAAACAACGACGGCTACGAGGCATTGATTTGCGTTTCTCAATGGCCTGCAAGCCGTCAGAACGACCGCACACTTCTTCTCGCCGCTAGAGCATTGGAAAATGTGGCTTATACATTGAATTGTAATGGATTAGGCGCGTCAATGGTTTTTGCGCCAGATGGCAAGTTGGACTTCCAGATGCCAAAAGAATCCGACGTGGCATTTTACGAGCTCGACATCGAGCGTCTTCGCAAATACCGCGTCGGACATCCGCACCTGAAAAATGCGGACAATTTTACTATCAAATATTAGTTATTCTCCCTATTGGCGCGTTTGCGCTCGGTCTCGTCGAGAATTATCTTGCGGAGACGGATCGATTTGGGAGTAACCTCTACGTATTCGTCGTCTTTGATGTACTCCATACACTCTTCGAGCGACATCTTCGTTGCAGGCTCAATCATCACCTTGTCGTCCGAACCAGCGGCACGCATGTTGGTGAGTTTCTTGGTCTTGCATACGTTGATGATGATGTCGTCCTGACGTGTATTTTCACCGATGATTTCGCCAGCATAAACCTCGTCACCCGGATCTATGAAGAATTTACCACGACTCTGCAAGTTGTTAATGGCGTAGGGTATTGCTGTGCCAGTCTCCAATGCGATGAGAGAACCGTTGCGCTCTTGGATGAGGTCGCCACGCCACGGCTCAAAATCCTTGAACCTATGTGCGATGATTGCCTCGCCTTCGGTGGATGTGAGGAGCGGGTTTGTGAGTCCGATGATGCCACGCGACGGAATTGCAAATTCCATGAAAACGCGGTCGTCCTTGGTCTCCATACTCAACATATCGCCCTTACGACGCTGTACGAGGTCGATTACCCTCGATGAGAAATTCTCCGGCACTTCGATTGTGAGTTGCTCAATAGGCTCCAATTTCTGTCCGTCAACTTCCTTGATGATAACCTTGGGCTGTCCAAGTTGAAGTTCATAACCCTCGCGGCGCATGGTTTCGATGAGCACTGCAAGATGAAGGATGCCACGTCCAAAAACTTGCAACTTGTCAGGCGAATCGGTATCCTCAACGCGGAGTGCGAGGTTTTTCTCGGTCTCTTTCATAAGACGCTCGCGGAGGTGGCGCGACGTAACAAACTTGCCTTCCTTGCCGAAGAACGGCGAATTGTTGATGGTGAAAAGCATACTCATCGTCGGCTCATCAACATGAATGCGGGTGAGTTCTTCGGGATTTTCGGGATCGGCAACAGTGTCGCCAATGTCGAACGAATCGAGACCAAGAATGGCGCAGATTTCACCAGATTTGAGTTCCTGCTTGCATTTTTCCTTGCCAAGTCCCTCAAATGTATAGAGTTCTTTGATTGTTGACCTTTCAATAGTGCCATCAGCCTTCATCACAGCGACGGTCTGACCAGGTTTCACGCTGCCACGGAAAATACGACCGATGGCGATGCGTCCCTGATATGACGAATAGTCCAATGAGCTAATCTGCATCTGCAACGGGCCTTCCACAATTTCAGGCGCGGGAATGTATTTGAGGATGAGGTCGAGCAGGTAAGAAACATCCTGAGTCGGGGTCTTCCAGTCGGGACCCATCCAGCCCGCCTTGCTGCTGCCGTAAGCTACGGGGAAGTCGAGTTGGTCTTCGCTCGCGTCAAGGCTGAACATCAGGTCAAAAACCTGCTCATACACCTGTTCAGGGGTGCAGTTGGGCTTATCTACCTTGTTAACTACTACAATGGGTTTGAGTTTGAGTTCTATTGCCTTCTGCAACACAAAACGTGTCTGCGGCATCGGACCCTCAAAGGCATCAACGAGCAAAATAACGCCGTCAGCCATATTGAGCACACGCTCCACCTCTCCACCGAAATCGGAGTGGCCAGGAGTGTCTATGATGTTGATTTTCACACCCTTGTAACGTACCGAAACGTTCTTGGAAAGAATTGTTATGCCACGCTCGCGTTCGAGGTCATTGTTGTCGAGGATGAGATCCCCGGTCTCCTGATTGTCCCTGAAAAGGTGGGACTGATGAAGAATACGGTCAACCAGGGTCGTCTTGCCGTGGTCAACGTGCGCTATTATCGCTATGTTCCTGATGTCTTGCATTGTAGTATAGTGTTGTATTTCAGGGCGCAAAGATACAAAATATTTATAAAGGTTTATGTTACTTTTTTTTTAAGTTTTTCATGCATCGACACAAAACAAAACAGACCATCAAACCTATAGTTTGACGGTCTGTATGTGATGTGCCATTTTCAGGAAATCGATTTACTCTCCGGGCTGCAAAGATGTAGCGGGCGCGGTTGAGGTGGGAGCCTGAGGAATTACGTTCTGAGTGTTCATAATGTCCATTACACCCGACGACTGTGAATCCTGGTTCTTTGAACCGCTGGAAACGCTTGCCACAATGCTGAGGATTGCAACAGTGATTACAAGACCCCATGTGTATTTTTCAAGTTTGCTTTTCTGTTCAGCGACACCGCCAAACTGAGTTCCGGCGTTCAGGTTTGGAGCCAGACCGCCGCCCTTTGAATTTTGAACGAGTACGATGAGTACCAAAAGTACTGCTGCGATTACGATAAGTGTAATTAAAACTGTGTACATTTTTAATAATTATTGGTTGTTTTTCATTAAATTCTTGACTTCTTCGATTTGCGCTGCAAAATATGCGCTCCTTTCGGGATATTTCAAGTTAAGTTTTTCATAACTTGCGATAGCCTTGTCATAGTGTCCCTGCTGGATGTAGAGCTTGGCAAGCTTCTCAGAATAGAGTTCGGGCTGTTTTACCGAATCCTGTCCCATGTCGCCTTGAGTCACCTCCTTGTTGCGGTCGAGATGATGGTCTTCTTGCAGGAACTTGTCGATGAGGTTTGGTTCTGTTTTCACAGGTTCCGGCTCAGACTTTTTGTACTTGTTGAGACGAGCAAGCAGTTTGTCAGCTGCCGACATTCCAGCTTCCTCATCAGCAGGTTTCGCCGGTTCAACGGGTTTGGGTTCTTCGACAGCTTTGGGTTCTTCGACAACCTTCACCGGCTCTGCGGGTTCAACTGTTGTCGTCACTGTTTCAGTAACTGTGGTGGTGGTAACAGTTGTAGTGACTGATTTTGCAGCTTCAGCCTCTGCTTTTGCCTTTGCAGCAGCTTCAGCCTCTGCTTTTGCCTTTGCAGCAGCTTCAGCCTCGGCCTTTGCCTTTGCTGCCTCTGCTTCTGCCTTTGCTTTTGCAGCCTCAGCTTCTGCCTTAGCCTTTGCAGCCGCTTCTTCAGCCTTCACTCTTGCAGCTTCAGCTTCTGCCTTAGCCTTTGCGGCTGCTTCTGCTTCAGCTTTTGCCTTTGCAGCGGCGGCTTCAGCTTCTGCCTTCACCTTTGCAGCCTCTTCTTCAGCGGCAGCCTTGGTTTTCTTTGCCTCTTCCTCAGCCTGCATACGCTTTTTCCTCGCCTCCTCACGCTCTTTGCGCAACATGGCAATTTTGTCGAGGATTTCGTCCTTGTTTCCATCCTTGGACGGTTCGGCTTTGGCAGGTTCGGGCGCGGGCTGCTCGACTTTGACGGGTTCAGATGCTGCTGTCTCTGCAGGTTTGGTTGTTTTTTCAATTACAGTAGTCACAACGGTTGTTGTGGTTGTGGTCGTTTGAGGCGTAGCGGTTCTGTCGTTGATTACCGTACCACGGTCTATCTGGCTTTTTGCAGCAAGTTCTGCGGCTGCAGATTGGATTGAACCGTCTTCCGCAACATTTGTCGCCACAGTTTCATATTTTTCCTGATCTTTGAGGTCGAAGAAGTCCTTCACGAGATTGTCATGGTTCTGCTTGCGTTCCTCATTGGAAAGAGCCTTCTTGGCGCCACCGTCTTCGGATTCTGTCTTTGGTTTTACAACAGGCTTTTCAGGCCTCTCCCGTGGAATTCGAGGTTCTCTCGGCTCTTTGATTTCTTTGACCTCTTTGGTTTCTTTGACTTCTTTGGTTTCTTTGACTTCTACGACAGGAGCGGTTTTCTCCGTCTTGACCTCGGTAACCGTAGTCGTTACCGTAACTTTCTTCTCTTCCTGCTTGGGTTCTTCTGCCTTCTTAGGCTCTTCAACCTTCTTGGGTTCCTCCGCCTTCTTAGGCTCTTCAACCTTCTTATCTTCCGGCTTGGGTGCAGACGGTGCTGTAGCCGCAGCTGCCGGTCTGGAGGCTGGCTTTTTGTCGGCGTTGTCGTCGGTCGAGGCGGGACGGAGCAATGAATGAAGCACCGACCTGTCAGAAACAAACAGCGACTCCTTCGGCAATTTCTCCTTTACAAGCTTTGGATTGATCCTGCTGAGGGCTTTCAGATACAGAAGGTGTGCCGTCTGAAAGAATGGGAACTGCTTGATGAGCTGCTCCATCTCCACAACGGAACTGTCGTTGAGCTGTTCAGGCTCCACGAGGTATTTGAAGAATTGTTTTGAGGTCATAATCAATGCAATATTTTATAGTTCCTTATACTTTTGTTTTTTTCAAATTTGTTCAGCTTACCAGTTGACCACAGAGTCGTTGAATATGTCGTCTATCAACTGCTCCACAATCTGATCCACAAGGGTCGCCTCCACGGAGGCAAATGACTGGGAGACTCCATAGTCGGCGTACTTTGTGTACGTCTGTTCAAAATCGTTTTCAGGCGCGGTCTGGTTGGTGAACGATACCTTCAATGTTATCGTCAGCCTGTTGTTTGACGCCGTTTCACCCGCCTTGATTGCAGCGGTACTGATGGTGTAGCCCGTTATCGCACCTTCAAAATGCAGGTCGCCGCCTTCCTTTACGAGCGCAAGCGGCGTTTGGCTCATGAACCTGTCCTTGAGGTCTTCCGTTATCTTGGAGCTGAGCGTCGCATTGACGTATGTGCTCCTGTTTTGGAAGTAGTCTATAGAAACAGTCTTCGCCGTGCCATAGGATGCTCCCGTGAAAGAGTATATTCCACAGGCGGTCATCACTGATGCCATAATCAACGCCACAAACACCAATAGGATTTTTCTCGCTTTCATCGTGTGATGTTATATTCTTTGAGTTTCCTATACAGTGTCCTTTCCGAGATGCCGAGTTCCTGCGCCGCCGCCTTGCGCTTGCCGTTGTGTCGTTCGAGCGCCTTATTAATAAGGTTGAACTCCGACTCAGTGAGCGACAGGCTGTCGTGGTGAGTGATTTCGTTTGTGTCGATTACATTGTCATTATGGATGGTGTCCACTTTTGTATGTATCGACCTCATCACGGGTTTGTCGTCTATAGTGACGTATGGGCTGTAATCATCCTGCGGGATATACAGCGTGTCGTCGTCCCTCATCTGCGTCGTTCCGCCACCTATGAGGTCTTTCATTTCTTTTTTAAGTTCGGCGATGTCGTTTTTCATGTCAAACAACACCTTGTATAATATCTCCCTTTCCGAGGCAAAGTCAGCATTCCCGCCCTGATGAGCCGGGACAATGGCGGGATGTGTGTCCTCCTTATAGTCCGGAAGGTATTTCACCAGTATCTCGCCCGAAACATCCCGCTGCTGCTCGATAATCGAAATCTGCTCCGTGATGTTTCTTAGTTGCCTTACATTTCCAGGCCAGCGGTACGAAAGGGCGACTTGCTTGCCGCTTTCATCAAGCCTGATAAGCGGCATGTTGTATTTTTCAGCAAAATCCGTGGCGAACTTCCTGAACAACAACAAAATGTCGTTTCCACGTTCACGAAGCGGCGGCATGTTGATTTGGACAGTGTTGAGCCTATAATAAAGGTCTTCCCTGAATCGTCCTTCTTTCACCGCACGCGCCATGTTTACATTTGTAGCCGCCACGACCCTCACATCGGTCTTCTGCACCTTGCTCGAACCAACTTTCATAAACTCCTTGCTTTCCAAGACGCGAAGAAGCCTTACCTGAGTGCTCAGCGGCAATTCCGCTACCTCGTCTAGGAATATCGTGCCTTTGTCAGCCACCTCGAAATAGCCTTTGCGCGACTCGTTGGCGCCCGTGAAAGAACCTTTCTCATGTCCAAAAAGTTCGCTGTCGATAGTGCCCTCGGGTATCGCGCCGCAGTTGACCGCAATATACGGACCATGCTTGCGTGCACTCAGGGCATGGATAACCTGAGGTATGTTTTCCTTGCCGACACCTGACTCGCCAATGACGAGTACGGATATGTCGGTAGGCGCTACCTGAGCGGCGATGTCGAGTGCGCGGTTGAGCGCAGGGTCGTTGCCGATGATGCCAAAACGTTGCTTGATGCCTTGAAGCTCCATTTGATTGCTGTAAGAGTAATGTTTTATACCTCTTTTTCAAAAGGACAAAGGTAAGAATTTATTTGATAATTTGTAACTTTTTTTGCGATTATTTGAAAAAAAATATGCACAACTTGTTTTTTTGCGCCAAAAGAGGTATATTTGCAGAGGAATAATTACACACCTAAACCATGAAAGCAACTATCTACACCCTGTTTTGGATGATGACATCCATGATACTGAACATCGGGAGTGCATACGCGCAACAGACTCCCCAATACATTGACCTCGGTCTCCCTTCCGGCACACTCTGGGCGACATGCAACATCGGCGCGAACAATCCATGGGAATATGGAGACTACTTCGCCTGGGGCGAGACAACGACTAAAAAATCCTATTCATGGGCGTTCTATCAGTATGCGGACGGAAATTATGACAAAATCATCAAATACTGCAACAAGTCTTTCTACGGCAACAACGGACACACCGACAAACTCAAAACCCTCGAAAAAGAGGACGACGCTGCAAACGCAAACATAGGACCCGACTGGAGCATGCCAACGATTGAACAGTACCGCGAACTCATGGAAAACTGCACATCGGAATGGACTTACAACTTCAACAACAAGGGTGTGGCAGGCAGAATTTTGAAAAGCAAGAAAAACGACAGCGAGATTTTCTTCCCCGCCTCGGGCTTCAAGGGCGACGATGGAAACCCAACAAACATCGGGTCATACGGATTCTATTGGTCTTCATCGCTCAACACCGAAAATCCGGGCAATGCCGCTCTGCTATACTTCCATTCAGGCTACATCAGCTCGTTCAGCAACAGTTTCCGCTATTATGGACAGTCTGTGCGACCGGTACGTGCCACGAAATAAAACACACAAAACTCTATCCCCAAAGACCATTTATCCCGCATATCAGAAAAAAAATATCAATATTTGTTTCGTTTTGCATTATTTTTGAATATCTTTGGAGTGAATTTTAAGGTTATTTATCATGAAAGGCATTAGACGAATACTTATAATATTGGCATTACTGATGTCAGGCAGGGCATTTGCCATCGACTACAACCCCGATGGCACGATTAAGCCCGTCATAGACTGGTATGTCAAAAACATCAAGGCAGAGCTCTACGAGATTACAAACCCCTACGAACTCGCCGGACTCGCCGCGCTCGTCAATGGCACGACAGGCTTCTTTTCTCCGTATGATTTCACCGGCAAAACCGTGGTGCTCGCAAACGACATCGACATGGAGTCATACGTGGACGAAACGACTTCAAGCGTGAAGGGCTGTAAGTGGATTCCTATCGGCATCAACTATTCAGCACGTTTCGCAGGCGCTTTCGACGGTCAGGGCTACGCCATCAAAAACCTGATAATCACAGGTGAAAACTCGGGAACTCTATTCGGCTACAACAGCGGAACGATACGTAACCTCGTCATTGCAGGCGGAATGATTAGCGCAGATTATTATGGCGCAGGCATTTGCAGCCACAATTCCGGAACTATCGACCACTGCATAAACACCGCAAACATTTTCTGCAACAATTACGGTGGCGGCATCGTGGGAAAAAACTACGGCGACGGCACAATAACAAACTGCATAAACATCGGATATGTGCAGAACGGCAATTTCTGCGGTGGAATCGTAGGCTCAAACGCCCCGTCAGGCACTTTGATTTCAAACTGCGTGTATGACATACAGACATGCCCCCTCAAAAAAGGCTGCGGCACAATCGACAACAAGAGCATCAAAGGTCTCCCGACATCACAGATTGTGGCAGGCCTAAATTTCGATATGTCAGGATTCGCAAAAGAAGAAGGTCTTTACCCTCGACTGGAAATCTCCACTCTCAACGACGCGCTACGTGCCGCACTCTCCATTGTCAAAATGCCTGACAATCAATCTGCAGCGGGTGTGAACCGTGATTTTGAAATCATCAAATCTCCAGGCGTGGAATACTCATCGTCAAACGAGACATTCCTCGAAATCCAAGACACTAAATGTGAAGTGAAAGGCAGCGCGTGCGTATCAATTATAATAAAAGGTGGCAACTGCACACGAAATGTCATCGTCAAACTGACAATGCAGCACGCTCTCGTTACCGGTACATCAAGTTCTCCGATTAGAATCAAGGACTACAAGGACTTCTTACAATTCGCAAACGCCGTAAACTACTGCACAAACTACAAAGGTATAGCCTGCGTTGACGGATTCAAGGACATACATTTTGCGCTGATGGGAAACATCTACATTCCTGAATCGACAAACTGGATGCCAATCGGCTCTCCAAAAGCACCCTTCAACGGCATCTTTTCTGGATACGGTCACGTCGTGGCAAACATGAGCATCATGCGCCCGCTCGAAAAATACTGCGGACTGTTCGGATACAGCAACGGAACAATCAGCAAAGTCTGTCTCGTTGGCGGTCATGTGTTTGGCGGAGACTACACAGGCGCAATATGCGGCTACAACACCGGAACGATTGAAAAATGCATCAATACCCTGCCACTGCGCGGACATTATTACTGCGGCGGAATATGCGGATTCAATAGCGGCGGAAAGATTACCTACACCCTTCAAATCAACAGCGTGGATGGCCTCGACGAATACACTGGCGCGATTTGCGGCGGTGCAATCGGCGGAAATGTCACAAATTGTTTCTTCGACGACCAGTTGTGTGTAGGGCAGAACGCTGTGGGCGACAACGAGTTGCTCCAAATCACAAACACCGAGGGACGAAACACCACAAACCTCATCGGCGACAAACTCAAAGGCAAATCGGGATTCGACATAGACTTCGTGTTCGTTGACCGCTTCTACCCGAGAATCCTTTCATCAGAATCCTTCAGTGAAGCTATCGTGGCTTCCACCCCAATATTCATTGGAAAAGGCGAGACCGCGCGATCTCTGATGTCATTCATTGAACTCGACAAAAACGACAGCATAAAATACGAATGTCGCCAGAACGACGTGCTACAAGTGAAAGACGACAAAGCGCTTCCGCTCAAACAAGGCGCTGTAATGTTCATTGTAACCGATGGCAAAGTCAAGAAAGAAATAAAAATGCGCATCAGCAACCCATCGCTGTCACCGTCCGGCACTGCCAACAAACCTTTGCTGATCAGTTCCTATGAAGACCTGCGCGCGTTCAGTGATGCTGTCAATTTTGGTTCCGACTATAAAGGATACGCCTGCATCGATGGATTTGAAGACGTGCATTTCAAAATTGAAAACGACATAACATGCCCATCTGACGGAGAAATGTGGCCCATCGGCAACATACTATCTCCATTCAATGGTGTTCTCGATGGAAACAACAAGCGCATCTATAATTTCCGATGCGACCAGTCTTCCTACGACAACATAGGCTTCATTGGATACAATGCAGGGCTCGTGAAAAACGTAAGACTCTCCGACGCAAACATCAAAGGCCATTACTACACCGGCGGAATATGTGGATTCAATGTTGGACGCATCGAATCTTGCATGATAGACTCCTCGAGAGTGAAAGCAGACAACTACTGCGGCGGCATCTGCGGTTTCGACAATGGAGAAATCTCACGATGCGTAAACAACAGCACCGTAATTTGTGACTACTATGTTGGTGGCATCTGTGGCAGCAACAGCGGACGTATCGACAGCTGTACGAACAACAAGTCAGGACACATAACAGGAGTAAGCTGCGTGGGCGGCATAACAGGCAGCAACAATGCCGAAGTTAACGCCTGCTCAAATCTTGGCACTGTCACTGGACGTGACAACACCGGCGGCATCTCAGGTCGTAATTCGTTCTCACTCGTCTCAAAATGTACAAACTCCGGCAAAGTCAACGGCGGAGACTGCTCGGGCGGCATCGCCGGTTTCAACGACGGCACAATCAGCAAATGTATCAATGAAAGCAGCGTTGAAGCGACATACGCCGCAGGTGGCATAGCTGGAAAGGGCGGAAAAGTTGAAGGCAGTACAAACAAAGGTTTGGTACAGTCAAACGGCAACAACGCCGGTGGCATCGTTGGTGTCACAAAATCCACATCCGAAATCAGGCTTTGCAACAATTTAGGCTCAATTAAGGCACAGGCTTTTGTCGGCGGTATATGCTCGGACAACGTTCAGGGACGCATAACATCATGCATAAGCCGTGGACACTTATCGGCGGCATATTACGTGGGCGGCATCGTCGGCTACAATTCCGGCACAGTGACCTCAAACATCTTCTTAGGAACGCTCGACGGCTCGTCATATTATGGCTCGATTTGTGGACGTGAAAACGACGGCACAATCGAACGCTGTATATACGACAAAGAGGTGACAAGCACCGGTGGCATCGATGGCAAGGACGTACCCATGAAAGCCGTCGGCTACAAAACCGAACAACTCAAAGGCGAAATCATATCTGGAATGCTCAACAAGGATGACTTCAAATTTAAAGCCGGAGAGTATCCCGACGTAAACCTCAACGCCATATCAACCAACGACTAACCCCAACACTACAACTTTATCACATACAAATGGAATCCAACATAATCCACGAATCATTCGACAGGCTGCTCGACACAATCAAAGTCCTGCGCAAAAAATGTCCATGGGACGCCGCGCTCACAAACGAGCAGCTCCGAACTCTCACAATCGAGGAAGTATATGAACTTTCGCAGTCGATAATCACAAACAACCCAACCGACCGCAAAAAAGAACTCGGCGACGTGCTCCTGCACATCATCATTTACGCCCTCATAGCCGAGGAGAAGGGCGAATTTTGTCTCACGGATGTATTTGACGCACTGAACGAAAAGCTCGTATTTCGCCATCCGCACATCTTTGGCAACGTCAAGGCAGAGACCCCAGAAGAAGTGTCGAAACTCTGGGAACAAGTGAAACTCAAAGAGAAAGGCGGCAACAAGACCGTCCTCGGCGGCATTCCGCAGTCGCTGCCGTCAGTCATAAAGGCGTACAGGCTTCAGGACAAGGCTTCCCATGCAGGTTTCGACTGGCACAACCAAGGCGACGTATGGCCAAAAGTGCATGAAGAAATCGAAGAACTCAAAGTGGAAATAGAAAAAGGCGATGCAGACCATTCGGAAGACGAATTTGGAGACTTCCTTTTCGCCACCATCAACGCCGGCAGGCTCTATGGCATAAACGCCGACACTGCCCTCGAGCGCACAAATGCAAAGTTCACACGCCGTTTCAATCACATCGAGGCACGCGCCAAAGAAAAAGGACTCTCTCTCAAAGACATGACCCTCGAACAGATGGAAGAACTATGGAACGAGGCTAAAGCCATTGAACGTCAAGAAAATCCTCAGAAATGAAATCCAAGATATTATTTATCCTGATAATTGCAGCGACAATGTCGGGCTGTACGGCGCGTGGCGGACACTCAACGCCGTCGGCTGACACTGTAATAACAACCCAAAGCATCCCCAAAGACACCATAAAGCCAATCAAAGTGGCGGCGGAAGATACGGCATCATACCTGCCATTATTGCGAGGCAAAAAAGTGGCACTCACAGCCAACCCGACCGCACAAGCATTTGGCAAACATTTGCTTGACGTCATGATTGAAGGCGGAGTGAATGTCCAAAAAGTCTTTGCGCCCGAACACGGATTCCGTGGAGCGGCGGAACCGGGTGAAAAAGTTGATACTGAGACCGACAAAAAAACAGGAGTGAAAATTGTGTCGCTTTTTGGCAAAAACCTCAAGCCCACGCCTGAACAGATGTCGGGTCTCGATTATGTAGTGTATGACATACAGGATGTCGGATGCAGATTTTTCACATACATCAGCACGCTTCATAATGTAATGGAGGCGGCTGCCGAATCCAATGTCAAAGTCCTCGTTCTCGACCGCCCGAACCCCAACATCGACTATGTAGCCGGTCCAATCCGTGAAGCCGACTGTATATCATTTGTCAGCATGGATCCCATACCGATTGTATATGGCATGACCGTCGGAGAACTCGCCAAAATGATAAACGGCGAAGGCTGGCTCAAAGGCGGTGTGAAATGTGACCTCACAGTCATTCCTGTCGCAAACTACAACAGGAAAATGCGCTATGAACTGCCCATCAAGCCCTCCCCCAACCTACCCGACTACCTTTCTGTAAGGCTGTATCCAAGTTTGTGCCTCTTTGAAGCCACAAACATCAGTGTCGGGCGCGGTACAGAAACACCCTTCACATTCATCGGCTACCCAGACCCGAAATATGGAGATTATGTCTTCACTCCAAAAGACATCCCCGGAATGCAGACAAACCCGATGCACGAGGGCAAAAAATGTTATGGCATTGATTTCCATGACATAAACCCAGACAGCACGCGTTTCACCCTCAAATATTTCATCGACATGTACCGCATATCTGGCGGCACGTGCATCACGAGCAACAACCTTCTCGGAAAACTCTATGGAAACAAATCGCTCGGCAAAATGCTCGCCGCCGGCGCATCAGAACAGGAAATCATCAAATCATGGGAACCCGGACTCTCAGACTTTGAAAAACGCCGGCAGCCATACCTAATCTACAAATAACAAAACCGTTAAAGTTAAAAAAGAAAAAAATTCCAAAAAAAATCAGCAAACACTTTGTTGTCCGCCAAAAATATTATAACTTTAAAACCGAATATACCCGCTCCAGCCATGCATGGCGGCGGGGTAGGCAAATAGTTATAATTCAGCATATTGGCATATCATTATGGCAGAACAACCGTTGATTTCGACCATGGCATCAGACATGGAATTCTCACTTGGCAAGGACGTAATATGCACAAACAGGCTCGGCGCGTCATCTTGCACAAGCATCTCCCTGTGTAATTCGCGCAGCTGGCACGGCATACTGTCCATGTACGACCACCTGAACGACCAGAACAAGGTGCTTCTATCCACGCTTGACGACTCGGTGATTCTCGGCAGCAACACATATTACATCTCGGTGCGCAAATACCCTAACGTGTATTTCCCGATGGGATACCAATACATTTCCGACGCCAGCTTCAACCCATATCCCTCTATTGAATACACTCTCGGCAATGAAGCGGTTTTGAGGAAGGAAATGATACTTGCAGCCGACGAGCCAACACTGTACGTAAGGTACACGCTCACTTCCGCCGACAAACCCGCAATAATCCACATCAGACCTATCGTGGCATTCAGGTTGTCGGACGAACTCAGGCACCGCGACACACGCATCTTCACTGCAAACTCTCCAATCCAAAACGGCATTGCATATCGTCCAAACGACTCTGAACCAACGCTATACATGCAGACAAGCAAACCGTGCGATTTCGTCACAGCTCCCGACTGGAACTACAACATCGAATACCCCATAGACCACAGGGCAGGTCGTCCATACCAGGAAGACTTGTTCATGCCCGGATTTTTTGAAGTGACCCTCTTTTCAAGCCAAGAATTCGTATTCAGTGCATCGCTTGCCCCACAGCCCGCGACCGCCCTCGACAGGAAGTTCATCGATGAAATTCCAAAACACAAAAAAAGAATTTCCTACACAAGCAGCATCATCCACGCCGCACAGCAGATGTTCAGAACTGACGAGACAGGCAGCCACGTGGTTGAGACGATTCCACCGACAAAACACAGGTCAAAGGACGTATGCGGCGCACTTGCCGGTCTGACACTGCCAGGAAACGAAAACAAACTGTTCCGCGACGCCGTGGAGACTTACATAGACATGTATAACAACGGATTAGCCACAGGCAACGGCCACGTCGAATATGCGCCTGAGACTCCATTATGGTTTATATGGTCTTTGCAGCAATATGCCTACCAGCAGAACGACCGATACAATTTCTTCACGGAATACGGCAAAATCATCAAAAGAATCATCAACGACTTCACCAGCAGCCGTTCCAACACCCTATTCTTCGACACAGAAGGACTGCTGTCCCTCAAAAAGGGCGACAAACAGGTGTATTACATTGAAATTAACGCAATGTGGTACAATGCGCTGATGTTCTACGCCGAACTATGCTGCAGCGCCAAATATCCGGACGAAGCGAACAAGGCTTCCAAACTCGCCCGAATTGTAAGTCAGTCGCTCATGCAAAAATTCTTTGATGAAAAGGCGGGATACTTCATAGACAGTTTTGATTCCGACGGAAACAAGGACACATCCTTCCGCGTCGGACAACTGCCGGCATACGCACTTCCATACGTCGTTATAGACAATGACAAGATTGCAAATGTGCTGCCATTGATTAAAGAAAAATTGCTCGTCAAGCATGTCGGACTCCGCACAATGGAACCTGACGACCCAAGATACGCCAAGGAAGGCTTCATCACTCCTTTCTACCTCGGATTCCTCGCAGAAATAATGATGAGGGGAGTACGCGGTGCGGAAGGAATAAAGGATTCTGAAGAATTGTATCACTACTTTGATTCGGAACTGAACGAAATTATACCGCCAAACTTCTACGAAAAATACGCTCCACAGCCGCCTTACGAAGGTATTGGCGCACCAATGAGCGCGGTCACAATAGCAGCTGTCAATAGGATAAAGATGCTGATAGACCAGTTTTGAAAATAATTGAATTGAAATGAAAGTGCTAATGCTCGGGTGGGAGTTTCCTCCTCACATATCCGGCGGTCTCGGCACGGCATGCCACGGCATCGTCAAGGGCCTCGGTCGGATACCCGACACAAAAGTCATATTTGTTGTTCCAAAAGTGTTCGGCGACGAGAGAGTCAGAAACACCAAGTTCGCCGGAGCAGACAAATTCCTGGAACGCCACGCCAAAATCCTCGACCGTGAGGTCAAGATTGAGGTGCAGGGAGATTCTGCGTCTGCCCCTCAACCATTCGACAAAGTCAAAGACCGCCTTATATATATAGAAGCGGCGTCCTCGCTCCACCCATACATACAAGCGGAGCAAATTGAACGCATACTCATCAATAGAAACATCGACCCTGCAAAAGTATATTTTGACGAAAAGGGGCGAATGATGACCACTGTAAACGGCAAATCAAAAGAAATATCAATCGCCATAAGCGACATACAAGACGCCGACAATGACGGCAACCAACCCGTAAAATTTGAATTTACAGGGCGTTACACATCCAACCTCTACACCGAGACCGACATGTACGCACGTGTGGCGGCTGAATTGTCAAAGCATTACGACTTCGACGTCATCCACGCCCACGACTGGCTCACATACGAGGCGGGAGTCGCCATAAAGGAGCAGACTGGCAAACCGTTGGTAGTACACGTACACGCCACAGAGTTCGACCGCAGCGGCGGCAACTACGTCAATGACAGGGTGTTCAAGATTGAAAAACACGGCATGAAGGAGGCGGACGCGGTTGTGACGGTAAGCAACCTCACCCGCGACACCGTGGTCAAAAAATACGACATCGACCCCGACAAAGTGCAGACCGTATATAACGCCGTGGACTTCAAGCCTATACGCCGCGTCACAAACAAAAAAGGTCCAAAACTGATAACATTCCTCGGCAGGATTACACGTCAAAAAGGCCCCGAATATTTCCTCCGCGCCGCCTACAAGGTGTTGCAGGAATTGGACGACATTAGGTTCGTGATGGCTGGCAACGGGGACATGTACCATGCCATGATACGCGAAACCGCAAGGCTCGGAATCGCTGACAAGTTCCATTTCACAGACTTCTTGGACAGGGACGGTGTGAGAAAACTCTTCTCAATAACAGACGTGTTTGTCATGCCATCTGTTTCAGAGCCGTTTGGCATTGTGCCGCTGGAAGCCGTCAGAAGTGGAATACCTGTCATAATATCCCGTCAGTCGGGCGTGTCGGAAATCCTGGACAACGCTATAAAAGTTGATTATTGGGACGACAACGCCATGGCAAACGCTATATACTCCCTCGTGAAATACCCGACGCTCGCAAAACACCTCTCGCGCAACGGCAAAGAGGAGGTCTCAAAAATCAAATGGGACTTCACAGCTATCGACATCAGGAACATATACGAGGAACTCCTGGACATGCGCAATGATTCCCAAACAGGGACCATCGGCGAAAATTTTGACAATAGAAACATTCTAATCAAAAGGCAAGGAATATGAAGACTATATGTTTTAATTTCAACATACACAGGGCTTACAGGTTGAAAAAATATGATTTTTTCGACATCGGGCACAACAACTTTTATTTCGACGAGCTCGGCACACAGACCGGCGCGGAGAAGAAAAACAGCGAGTTTGTATTACCGATGTTTGACATGGTGGAAAGTCTGACCGAAAAATATGGCTCAAAATTCAAATTTTCTGTAACAGTTTCGGGTATCGCTCTCTCCATACAAGAAAAATATTGCCCTGAAATCATCAAACGCTATCAAAACCTTGTCGAAACAGGTTGCGTGGAGTTTGTGGGAATGCCCTACAACCATTCTCTATGTGCACTTACTGACGAAGAAGAATTTGTTCGTCAAGTAAAAAAACACAAATCAGTTTTGCAGCGTCTCATTGGTGTAACTCCAACCACTTTCCGCAACACTGAACTCATTTACACCGACAAGATAGGAAAGGCAGCATACGACCTTGGCTTCGACACCGTACTCGCGGAAGGCGTAGGCCCCGGACTCGATTCGAGAGGTGCAGGTTTCTTATATTTCAACCCCTTGCAACCACGCCAGCATGTCATAACACGTAATGTGAGCATCTCGCGCATATTGCATGACTCACTAAAGGACATCAGCCTATTCACGCCTGAATATTTTGCCAACAAACTATGCGAAATTAGCCTTGAAGAAGACGAAATCATATATATGGGCATCTCATTCGAGCACATGGACGGCTCGTCTGGCAACCGCAAACAGGTGCCGGCATTTTTAAAGGAAACCATTGAAAAAGTGATGGAGTCAGGAACTTTTAAGTTCCGCACAATGAGTGAAGCTTCCCATAAATACGAACCCGTAGCCCCCTATCACGCTTCACAGCCCGTGTCAGGCATGAAGCGCAAGCACGACCTCTCGCCGTGGCAGGGCAACGAGCTGCAAAAGGAAGCGCTCAGGAAAATTACGGCTCTCGGGAAACTTGTAAAAGCCTCAGACAACGAGATTCTCGCCGACATCTGGGAACGCCTGCAATGCTCCGACTACTTCTATTTTATGTCAACGGACAAACTCGACTACAAGACAAATCCATTCAAGACGCCATACGATGCCTTCATTTCATACATGAACATCATTGACGACTTGACACGCCGACTTGACCAAAGCATTGAAAAAAACAAAGCCGCAAACATGACCGACCAACAAATTAAAGATGTTATTAGTTTATATGAAAAAGAAATTGTATCTTTGCGGCGCAAACTCGCCGGAAAGGGCAAGTAGCACAGCACATGTCATGACGGCAACCAAACACGACAATTTATTTTGAATGCAACAAAAATATATTTTTAAACAATGTTAGAACGTTTTTTGAAGCAGACGTCGTTCAAAAATATGGACGACTTTTGCAAAAACTACAAGGTCATTGTGCCTGAAAACTTCAATTTCGGCTATG
>JAGCRY010000152.1 GCA_017964465.1 Bacteroidales bacterium
GAGAAGGTCGAAAAGTGTGTCGCGGATTGTTGTGCCTTGTTGGAAACAGTAGTTTTTTATAAGGTACGTGCGCGGCTCACCGGCGATGGCGTCGGCTATCTGGCGGTCGGTGGTCAGGGTGGGGAGGCTGTCGGCGCGTTGTTGCCATACTTCCCGTGGCGTGGGGTCGAAGATTGACCACAAGTCCAAATACCACATAAACCACAAAATCAGCACCAACGGAAGCAGCACTACAATCCTGGAGACGATGTGATTGAAGACAAACTCTCTGTCGAATATGTCCTCTAATTTTTCTGTGAATTTGCTCATTGGTTGATTAATTTAATTTTTCTATTTTGTACCGCAAATCCTGTTGGTGGTCGCGGAGGAATAGCAATATGCGGAGTGGTTCAAAGAGAATTTTTTCGCTTGAGATTTGGGTGTCGGTTTTTGTAAATATGAACTTCGGGCAGCGGGGGACGTACTTGCCGTCCTTGTCGGTGATTATCAGTGCGTAGATGTGCAGGTCGTTGTTGTTGCTGGCAATCTGCACACCATTTACTGACAGAGAATAACTATTATATTCTTTCGGGGTGTAAAAATCCAACACCTTGCCGCCCTCTTGCAACGGCTTCAATGCAAAATACGGTTTGTTGTAGTCGATGTCCAACACCTCGTCCATGTATTTATCGTCGGATGTTTTGAGGATTTCGTCTGTTGCTCCAGTCTCATTGCTTATTTCGATTCTTACAATCTCCAAACCGATAATACCTACAATGACTGCTACGGCGGTGATGGCAAACCGCTTGAATTTTGCTTTGTAGGTTTCTTTTTCGGCGGTTACTTGTTCAATTTTTCGGTCGAAATTGTCGCTGTATTTTTTTACGTCGGGGTACGCCGTGAGGGGTTGCAGTTGAGATTTCAAACTTTCGATTTGCTTCAACGATGAGCCGTTGTCCTCTGAGTATTCATCCTTGTTGGAAGTGGTGACTATGAGCGCAAAAATCAGAAGTCCTGGAGTGCCTACAAATAAAAATACCATGCACGTCAATGACATGCTAAACATTGCCATCATAATCATCGAACATACCAGCACCAACAATATTTTGCCAAAATTGTGGCGGATGATTTGCGCCATGTTCTTTGGATACTGGTTTTTGTATTCTTGGAGCTGTTTTTCCAATTCGGTGGATACCTTTTGGAATAGTGTCTTGTTGTCTTCCATATTAGTAATCATCATCTAAAGGTTTTGTGTACAAGTATATTGAGTACCATTTAGCGCGTTGTGCCATGTCTGTCAATAGTTTGACGTTGGCTTCGTCGGCGGGAAGTGTTGCCTTTTGTGATATAAACTCTGCATAACATTCGCCTTTGCCTCGTTTGAGTTTTTCTTTAAAAACGTCCATGTAAGCATCATCGCCATGTACATAGATAATTATTGGGTCGAACAATGCGCCTACTTGGTTGCAGTCTTCGTCGTATAGGGCGATGGCGATGGCTTGGTTGTCATGCAGTTCAAATTCCTTGCCTGATGATTTTAGGTGCACGTTGCTCACTGTCAGGTGGTATTCCACTTCGTCTTTCCATATTGAATTGATGTAGTTTGCAAAATCAACTCCTATCGACAAATCTGCCTCGCCGTCCATCAGTATGTATTCGGAGAAAAAGTTGGTGTCGGCGGGTTGCACGGTAAATTTTTTGTCCCACAGCCCATATACGTGGCTGTATTTTTGGACATCGCTTTTGAATACGTCTTTGTTGGAGTATGTGTCTATGAGCGTAAACAAGTTGGCTCCCAAAAACGCGCAGAATACCAGAATGAGTTTTATCTGCCTTCCACGGCGTTCCGTCTTGATATTGTCGGTGAGGGCGGCGTATTGTTGAAGTACGGCACGCGCCTCGCTATTGTCGCCGTAGATTGTGGAGATTTGGTTTTCATACATTTCCTTGCGGTGGAGCGCAGCAAAAAACTTGTCGTCGGCGATTTTTGAGGGCGGGTCTTTACGTTTGGACTTCATGGTGAGCACTATCGACAGAATCCAAAGCGCCATCGACCCCAAGAACAACCATAACAATGTGTAGCCGCTATATACGTACCTGTACATATATTGAAGCAACCTAATCAACAGTATTGTTGAGATGAGGAACAGCCAGATGTTTTTTCTGTACCACAGTACTTGCCAAAATGTTGGCTGTGGCGTTTCTTTGAGGTCGCTGATGCTATCTTTGATGTTTTCGATGAGGAGTTTTGCATTGAGTTCGGAGTCTAATTGCTCGTGGAGTATGTGTCCGCAATGTGTGCAGACGTTGCTCACGAGGGGGAATGGTGCGCCGCAGTCGGGGCAGGTCTTGATGTTGTGCTGTTCGGCGGCGATGCTGACGTTTTCGAGGCTTTCGCCGCAAAATAGGCACACGTCGGAGATGAGCGGAATCTGTGCTCCGCAGTGTGGGCAGCGTTTTAGTTGCTCCTTGGAATAGGTCTTGAGCCGCTCGTGCAGCGCGTCGTCGAGGTAGGCTTTGATATCCTGTTTGCTGACGCCCTCCTTCAATGCCTCTTCCTCGATTACCAACCGCTCCTTGTAGGTAAGGATGCGGTCGGTAAGAGCGAGGTCGGTGAGTTTTTTTATGTTGTCTGAGATTGGCATATTATTGTTGCTTTACGAATTTTTCGCCGTCCCATTTGAAGATGGTGGTTGTGGTCATTGTGTCTTCATCTGTAGCCTCCAAATTGAAATCCTGAACGGTAAAACTGTCGGCTGTATAATCTGTGATGAAATATAATTGATGCAATGCCGCCCAATTGTCTTCGATGTTTTCAAAAGCTTCCTTTTTGAATGGAGGGAAGGCATCGGGGGCTGGTTCGAGTTTGCCGTCTTTGAAAGTAAAGGTGGTTATTTCGTTATATTCGGATGAGTTCGCATGCTGAAGCACATACCATCCGCCTTTGTTGTACGGGTAACAGGCAAAAGACATGGTGCCGTTGTTTTGTAATTCCACCGTACCTACCGTTGGGCTTTGGATTGTCAAAACGTCGAGGTATTCGGCTACACATTCTTCGGGGGAGAGTTCTTGTTGGAAAGGGTCGGTTTCAAGGTATCTCCTCCAGACCTCCTTTACAATGTTCTCTGGATTCTTGACCACGTAGCCTTCCACGCCGAAGAGGTTCAGGTCGAGGTCGTAGGGCTTGCTTTCTGGGCAGCGAACCATTTTTTCACCGTCCCAGGAGTAGTATATTTGCGGCAATCCTTTGACATGGTTGAAACCTTCCACTACGCCTTCGGCTTTAGCTTTGTTGGTAGGCATGAATGAAACCATTAATTTTCTTTCTCCAGACTTAACTTCTATTCCGAGCATTTTGTATCGAGAAATGGCGTTTGTCAGCGTGTCGTAGAGCGGCTTCGGGAAGTCGGCGGTATTGGAATAGTAGTCGGCGATTGTTGGCATTTTTAAGATTTCGTCGATGGAACGGAGCTGGACTTTGCCGCCTTTGTAGAGCCAGTTGGTCATTTCCGACTTTAATTCCATGGTCTCGGTTTCTAAGTTGAGTCCAATGGTCATCATTGCCAACAATGCAGTGTAGTTGCCATCCTTGCGTTTGAAACAGTCTAAGGCGTAGGATGTCATCTGTGTTAGCGAGCCTTTGCCGTCAAACTGGAAATGCTCGTCGGTATTGTGCTTGTTTGGGGAGTCCCAGTCGATGTTGTCAAAGATTTCCTTGCTGAAGGGGCAGTCTTTTGACTGAGAGATTTTGATGAGAATCTCCTTAGCCGGATTCTGTGCCGATACAATCGAGGTCATCATGGCGCATACCATCAACGCCACAAATGTTGAAAGAATTTTTTTCATGGTTATTTGGTTTTATGTAGGGACGTGGCGTGCCGCGTCCTTACGGTTAATGGCGTGCCGCGTCCTTACGGATTATTATTTCGCCACAAATATACAATTTTTAACAAAAAATCGAAAAAAAACGAATAAAAAATGCCGGACAATCATGATTTTTCATGTTATCCGGCATTTGTTGTGCTGTATGTTCAGATGTGGCGAGATGCTATTAGTTTTGCATCATCATTTCCTTCAATGATTTAGCCATTTCGATTATGTCATCCAAGGAGTTTAAACCAGCATCTTTGTTTTCTTGTTTCCGATGGCGGGGCGGTACAATTTTTGAGGCGAGTTTTCTGATTTGTAACGGATTGACAGCAAAATAAAAATCTGTGTAGAAAATGTTTTCAAATTTTAGGAAAGAGACATCGGAAAGGAGCGATGCTGACAATTGGGCTAAAAAAAGCCTTATTCAGCACACTCCTTTCCATTATGATAGCATTGAGGGTTGCAATGAAAACAATCATGACGTGGCGACACATCTGATGGAGCGTGCAAGGGTGGATTATGACGGCGCCGACGACATGGCTCTCGACGACATTTGCGCCGCCTTGGTGCATTTAGAGGGCGAGGATGTTTTGGTGCGGAAAATCAATTTTGCAAACGCCTTCAGCCTTTGCCTCACATACGTCCTATATTGCGACGAGACACAACAGGTGTGGATTTATGAGATGGAGGGCGTGCGCTCGTTGAAGTTTGTGGAAAAAATGGACGGCTATGCGGCTTTTTCGGAGTGGATTGCTAATGTCAAGGGCTGGAAATCCACAAAAAAATACCGCGAGACCGCCGACTTGCCGTTTTTTGACAAGGAGTTGCGCCGTTTTGGAACGGCATGGCCCACAAATATCGACTGTTTCATCAGCGATAGCGACAATAAGCCCGTCGCCATCCTCGAATTTCAGAATGCGAAGACCACTTCCGTAAAAGACCACTGCAACAACGAGTTTTTCCTGTGCAAACAGGAATACAGGGACGCCAACGGCTCAATCAAGTACCATGACGACATAAGGAGGTGGATGTCGCAGGAGATATTGCGCGTGCAGTCGGGATTGCGCCTTTTTATCGTTACATGGGCGCAGGATTGTGACGATTTCATATTGAAGGAAGTGGAGCGGATTACGTTTCCTGATTTGCCTTTCGACAAGGATTGGAACGCCACCAACTGTTACAAGCGCGACATGCACGATTATGCCGTAAAAAAGGACAAGGAATCGGGCGACAAGATTAAGAACCGCTACTCCTCTTTTAATTTGGTTTACGAATCACCGTCAATGCGCAAGGTAGTCCACCATCCGCCGCTTTCTGCGCCCCAAAAGACTTTCCCGTTCATCTATTATAAATACAAAAAAGTTGTTTTGGGCGATGCTGGACAGCTGCCGCGCCTATTGACCGACCTTCATGATGAAATCTCGGCGTAAAAATAGTAAAAAATTATACAAAAAATGCCGGATAATCATGATTTTTTCATGTTATCCGGCATTTGTTATTTGGTTGAACTTTCTGTTTGTTCACGTGGTCGGGACTACTGGGCAACTTTCATCATGTGCTGCATTGCTTTACCCATCTCGATTAAGTCGTCCAAGGACTTGAGACCTGATTCTTTGTCTTCAGGTTTGAGGTTTTTTATGAACAGTTCGTTCTCTTTCTTGAAGAGTTCGGGATCCTGGGCCTTTACCCTTTCCCAGCAGAGAAGGCAGTTCATCTCGAAATTGTCCTTGTCATTCGGACCTTTGAATTTGAATTTGCTTTCGTCGATTTTGCCTGCATTTTTCTCGATGTTTTCAATTGCGTGGAATGCCGTAACGATTTCGTCGGCGTTGGCCTTCTCATAGTTGAGAATGATTGAGTAGATTGCGTTAGCAACTTCTGTTGCGTCCTTGTTGTCCTTGATGGTCTTCACTTCTGCTGCGTAGGGGCCGTTGCCGCCTGCGCCGCCACATGAAACCATCATCACGGCGCATACCATCAATGCCGCAATTGCTGAAATAATTTTCTTCATCTTTTGAATAAAGTGTTTAGTTAATGTATTTGTTAATTGTGATTGTTATGATAACGATGATATTATTACAAAAATTGTACCTTGTGTAAAAAAACTTTAAAAAAGTTTGCAAACCCAATGTCTGTTTACTGCAATTAGTTAGTAATCAGAATAATAAACCCATTTTAACGCTTTTTAAGTGTTTTTGTACGGCAAATGTTTGTTTATTCCAAAATCTCCCCCTACATTTGGCATCGTAAATCAACAACAATTACAAACAAACAATCAAAACAATTAGATTATGACAAAATGGATTTGCCCCGTGTGCGGCTATGTACACGAAGGAGAGGAGCCGCCGGAGCGTTGCCCGCAGTGCAAGGTTCCTGGCTCGAAGTTCAAGAAGATGGAAGAGAACGCCGCTTTGCAGTTCGTCACCGAACACGTAATCGGCATCGCTAAGGATATTCCCGACACAGAGGACGGAAAGTTTGTGTTGCAGGGTCTGAAAGACCACTTCAACGGCGAGTGCTCTGAGGTCGGCATGTACCTCGCAATGAGCCGTCAGGCAGACCGTGAAGGCTATCCCGAGATTGCTGAGGCTTTCAAGCGTTATGCATTTGAGGAGGCTGACCACGCCGCACGTTTTGCAGAAATGCTCGGCGAAGTGGTTTGGGACACAAAGACCAATGTCGAGAAGCGTATGCTCGCCGAGGAAGGCGCTTGCAAAGGCAAGATGGACATCGCCAAAGTCGCAAAACAGCTCAACCTCGACGCCATCCACGATTCTGTTCATGAAATGGCTAAGGACGAAGCCCGTCACGGCGCAGGTTTCCAGGGCTTGTTCAACAGGTACTTCAAGAAGTAGGACGAGAATTACCGTCAATTTAATCGTCAATTACCATGAATTTCTCTAAGAAATTTTCGATAATTGACGTATAAATTGACGGTAATTTTTGTTTAAAAAAGACGTCGCCGTAGGCGGCGATTCTCGTTTATATCGCCGATTCCTCGTAGTTTGAGAGGTAGTTGTCGCGGAGTTGGTTATGGAGGGCAACCATCTGGAGGGCAGTGGCAGCCGCCTCGTCGCCCTTGTTACCGAGTTTTCCGCCGCAACGTTCACGCGCCTGCTCGATGTTGTTTGTGGTCAGGACGCCGAAGATGACGGGCTGGTTGTACTTGATGTTGAGTTCTGTGATGCCCTGCGTAACGCCGTTACAGATGAAATCGAAATGGCGGGTGTCGCCTTGGATAACGCAGCCGAGGACTATCACGGCGTCCACGTCGGTGTATTCAAGGAGGCTCTGTGCGCCGAGCGTGAGTTCAAAAGTGCCTGGCACGCTTACAGTTACGATGTTTTCTTCCTTCACGTTGTGTTTTACGAGGGTGTCATGCGCACCTTTGAGGAGCGCGTCAGTGATTTCCTTGTTCCACTGCGCAACGACCACGCCGATTTTCATGTCGATGCCGTTTGGAATCTCCGCCGACCCGAAGTCGGAAAGGTTTTTGAGGTTTGATGCCATTGTCTTTGTGTGTTTTGTGGTTGATGATTACGATGCAAAGTTAGAAAAAAAATTAACAAGTGAAACTTTTTTGCACGGATTACGTTAAAATACACGAAAGAAAAACTTATTACAGTTGATAATGAAAATGAAACCAGCCTTCAAAATATTCTTAGCAGCGGCAGTTTTGTTTGCCGTTTCATGTCATAAAGACGACGATAACACCTCTGATGATGATCTCCAAGAGGAAGCCCACTATATTAACAACAAGCCTGAGGACGAGGAGCCTGTCATACTTAACAATAGGGAAGTCCTTGCTGGAATAGTGGAGGGAGTGAGTGAAAATGCTAAATTTTTGATTGAACAGGGGGCGCGTAATGGCGACTGGCTCGACGGTGAATACTACACATGCAGTTTCAGTTATCCTTCCACGACTGCCGACGGGCAACCTGTATGGCTCACGGGGCGCATGGCGTGGCCCAAGGAAGGCGAGGCTAAAAACATCATTGTAGGCTGCCATTCAACCATCACAGACAATGTTTCATGCCCGTCCATGTCACGTGCGCCGCTAAGTGATTGTGGAATTTTGAGCGCGATTTTTGCATCAAACTCTCTTGTCGTTTGTCCTGATTATGAAGGTTTTGGCTCCACAGCTGACCGTCCGCAGGCGTATCTATGTCAGGAGGCGACGGCGCGACAGGTTGTGGATGCTGTCATTGCTGCAAAAAAGGAGTTGGTTAACCGCCATAAATGTGAACTTGCCTACGGTTCAAAAATGGTCGTTGTAGGCTACTCACAGGGCGGCGCGGTTGCGATGGCTGTGCAGAAATATTTGGAATTGGGTTTTGGTGGAAAAAAGCCCATGGCGGACGACCTTAATTTCATGGGTTCGGTCTGCGGCGCAGGGCCATACGACCCGCTCACAACACTCAAACATTATGTAAAAAATGACAGAATGTTCCTGCCGGCTGTCATGCCGCTCATTGTCAATGGATATTGTGAGAACAACCCGTTGCTCAGAGGGGCGTATAAGCCTGAAGATTTCTTTAATGCTGATTTTCTTAACAGTGGCATCTTGAATTGGTTCCGTGACAAGACCCTGACAACCACTGAAATATTGCAGAAACTTTGTGATTATTCCATTGACCATACCAAAGGCATTTCCGATTATGAAGTTTCGTCGGACGAGCCACGGTTCTCAATGTATGCACAAGTGGATCTCCGTCCTGATGCGGTTGTGAGCCGCACTGACGGATATATTGAGATGAATGCCGAGAATGAACAATATTATATCTGGCGCACCACGCCCGGCTCTCGTTATGCTCCGCTGTCGCTCACATTTAAAAAGAGCCTTTTAAATTATCTGAAAGACAAACCCGCCGCATCGGACGCCGAGACGATTTTGGTGAATGTCATTGAGTCCAACAATCTTCTCACAGGATGGAAGCCTGCGCATCCGTTTGTTGTTTTCCATTCAAAACATGATGAAGTTGTGCCGTTTGTGAATTATGAGAACGCCAAGGCAAGTTTCGGTTCTTCAGAAATGTTTCATGGCGTAGTCTATGACACTCGCACGGCGCAGAAACACATTGAAGTTGGACACGTATTTTTCGCGGTCTATCTCGTAAATTATGTTTATCCAATTCTCAGCAACAAGCCATACGAACTCGAACATGAAGTCACACTCGATGGAATGTTTTGAAAGTAAAAAATTATTCCTTACCTTTGCGCCAAATAATAAAAACACAAAAACATTATGAAACTTTGGGACAAAGGTTTTGACACCTCGGAATTTGTAACACGTTTTACGGTCGGCAGAGACCGCGAAATGGA
>JAGCRY010000153.1 GCA_017964465.1 Bacteroidales bacterium
CAACGGAGGAAAATTTTTGAGCCAACCCCTAAGAGTTTTGCCTTCGCGGTCGTATTTATCGATGAGGGCTTTTAGGGTTTCGGGGCGGTGAAATTGGTAAATTTTCCTTACCCTTGGTTCGGGGTCTTTCATATCGGTAAAATGCGTTACCTGACTTGTTGCCTCGTATATAAAACGCAGTTGGTCTTTCTCGTCTTCGTGGTTTTTGAGACCTGATTTTACATATTCGGCATTTTGTTCAGCGGCTTCGGTGATGAGATGCACTCCCTTGTTGTCTTCCTTAGCCTCAATGATTCCCACGGGCGTGCTGTCGATAAACAAGGCATAATCCACCTCGCGGCCGTCGTTGGTTTCAAACTCACGCACAGCCACACCCAATGCGGCAAAAAGGTCGATGTCCTTTTTGTCCTGCAACGTCCAACCCGCCTCGACGAGTTTTTGGTCGATTTTCTGTCTTGCTTTTGCTTCGGGATCCATAGGCGAAAACGAATTTTTCTCAATTTACAAAGTTACAACCATTTTTCAACATCGCCAAATTTTTCGCGCAACTTTTCCTCAAAATTTTGCCATTCAAAAAACAATTGCTACCTTAGCACCCTGAACAAAACTCAAATAAAATTTCACAACCATGAATTTCGCAAAACTCAAAGAAACACGCAACATCATCCTTTTGGTGATATTTTTTTGTTGCATAGGCGGATGCGGAGTCGCCTACATGTATGACCAAAATAAGGACGAAGAACGCTCCGAAATCATCAGGCAACTGCCTCAACTCTATTCGGAAGAGTCAATCCATGAAGCAATCCAAGCCCCTGAAACCAAGGCGTACCTATTTGTCGGACATAAGTTTGAGAGATATGAATCCGTCAAGGACCCAATGAAAAAACGTGACGGTGAATTCCTTTATATCAAGGGCAACAAATACAAATGGAAACAAGATAAGAAGAAAAATGGCGTAACGAATTATTCATACGAGTGGAAACATGAAAGCGAATTAAAAGAATGTGGCAAAATCTTCATGGACAAGTCCATCGAACTCGAAGGCTTTAGTCGCAGCAGAACTTCATTCTATAACTTCGCCACCGATGAAATAACAGAGGAAAAATACAAATACGAATACGAATATGTGCAGCCCTCAATGCAATTCACATTCATAGCCGAACTTGGCAAAAACCACGCAAAACTCGGCTACAACGGAACCAACATTCTTGTAGCGGGCAACGACATAGAAACCCTCATCAAACAGACCAATATTTCTTCAGGATTATTCGGCACAAAATCCATACTGTTAATCATTTGCGTTGCAATACTCATATTCCTCTACCAGGACATGAAGAAAAAATAACAGCATCCCGCAATGAAAAAAATGACCTCTAAAATATTCATGGCGATTATCGCATCCGCGCTGACCATAAACCTTTCATCATGCAAGGATAGCAGCAGCTGAAAAAATAAACGGCGGACGTTTTTTTTGCATATAGAAATTAGTCAAGCTTTTTCATTACCTCCAACAGATTGTCGTAGCTGCTGACTTCGTGGTAGCGGACTTTGCTGGTGGAGATGTTGTTGAATAGCTTTTTAGCGCAGTCGATTTTGGCTTTCTCAATGGCTTTGAGCTGCATAGAATCCATGCTGCCTTTGGTTTCGGCGATGAAGAATATGTGCTTGATGCCCATATTGTCGTTGAAGGCTATCGCCCAGTCGGGTGCGTAGTTGCCCACTGGCGTCGGTATCTTAAACGAGCGTGGCAACTTGGCATATACGCATACTTCTTCTGCTTGATCCAAATCTTCGGCAAATTTGCGTTCGCCTTTGCTGTCGGTGAACACGTAATCAAGTATATGCTTTTTGGCTGGATATGCCTTGTCAACCGCCTGACGGCTCTTTTCTTGCGTAAAAATGTCGGTGTCGTAGGTTTGCTCTGTCTTGTTGTAGGAGATGTGCTCCACAATCATTGTCGCCTTCTCGTCCTTGATGAGGTGTATCACTTTGTGGATGAAGTCTTCGGGATTGTTTTTGAACAACAAGAGTTTTTCCTGATGGATGCCTCTTAGGATGCTTACTACTGTACGCCGTGTAAGAGTGGCTCCTCGCGCAATGTCGCCAACAAGGTCGTATGGCACAGTGGATGTGCTCACTTCGCGCATTTCCTGACGGCGTGTTGAAAGCCCTTCGTTAAATTCCATTCCGTCATCTTGCTGACCTTGCGAAACTACATATTTCAACTGCGTTACCGACAAATCTCTATTGATGGCGGCAATGGATTTTTTTATCAATTCGTCGCTGTTGTAGTGAACTGTATAGACATATTGATGGTTGATTTCTGCCCAAAGGCGTTTAAACTGCTCTTTGCTGGCGTTGTCGTTAAGTTTGTCGTTTACAACTTCGGCTATTTTGTTGGCGTCTTCAATCATGCCATCAAGTACCGAAGGATCTGAGATTCCTTGTATCAGGCGATGAACTTGCTCGGTAATGGGTTGGAGTTTTTTGCCAAGCGGTGCAAGTGTGTCCTGCTGTGTGTCGGCATAATAAGACGGAAGCACGTTGCCCTTTTCGTCTATATAGTCGTTGTCGAAAAGATAACCCACAATGCTGCTCGCTTCTTGGTCGGTGATGGTATGAAGCTCGCCGTCCACGTGGAATGTCTTGCCTTTGAAATAATCCACTGTTGCGAATTTTGGACGGTCGCGCAAGGCTTCTTGGGTTTCTTCCTGCAAGGCTTTTACAAATGTGCTGTAACTTTCGTTGGCTATTACGGTGAGTTTGTTGATGTCGTGAACAGCGTCGCCAAGCCGCTCGGCGTCCATACGGTTGCCTTGGCTGTCAACACAGATACGCAAACCGCGCCCTACTTCCTGACGTTTGGCTGTGGTGCTATTGGCATGGCGGAGGGTGCAAATCTGAAATACATTAGGATTGTCCCAACCTTCGCGCAATGCCGAATGTGAAAATATAAAACGTGTAGGCTCGTCGAACGACAAAAGACGTTCTTTATCTTTGAGAATGAGGTCGTAAGCGGGACGGTTGTCTTCGCTGTCGCGCTCTTTGCTGTTTTGGGCACGTCCCTTTTTGTCGATGGAGAAATAGCCATTATGAACCTCTTGGGGCGAAAAACGGCGCAGATATTTCTGATAGTCGTCGTCAAAAAGGTTGATATTTTCGTTGTAATATCGGGTGTATTCTTCTTCAAATGTTGTCCAGAGCGAGCCTTTTACTATTTCGCCGTCTTGGTCGTAGCCTTTGTAGTTTGCCACTTCGTCGATGAAAAACAACGACAATGTCTTAATGCCCTGATTAAAAAGCTGGCGTTCTTTCTCAAAATGGCTGGCTATGGTTTCGCGTATTTGGATACGCTGGATAGTTTTTTCGGTAACGTCGCCAATTACGTCGCCTTTGTGAACGCAATCGCCATTGCGGAAATACACAGAATTGGTAATGGTGTTGATTTCGGTAATTACATACTCCTTGTATGCCGGCAGTTTCGACGCATCAAAGAGCGAGTCGCCTTGCTCAAACTTCAATGTCTGACGTCGTGCACCATTGACGCCCTGAACCTCTATCTCCAATTTTATTTCAGGTGCTTTGTTTTTGGATAGCACAATGGAGTCGAAATATATGTATGGCTGTGCGCCAAGAAGGTTTTGCACGGTGATGCCCTTCACTTGTATTTTCTTTACAAGTTTTTGTTTGTAGGCATCAAGTGCGTCGAGCGAGTAGATGCAGTTGTGCGACGTTTTGTGTGTGGCAGAATAATTGAGCACAAAGAGCGGCTTGAAGTTTCGCAAGGCACGTTGTGTGGCTGCACCTTCCATTTTTTGCGGCTCGTCCATGATGATTATAGGACGGTTGGCAGCAATAACGTCGATAGGGCGGCGGCTCTGAAAATCGTCGCGCTTGGAGTACATTATCAGGCTTACTTTGTTTTTTGCATCATCTTTGAAGTCGCGGGCAAATGCCTGAGTGTTGATTATCATTACGTTGATGCTGGCTTCGCTGCTGAAATTATCTATCTGACTAAGATTGGAGCTGTTATAAATAAAGTAACGCGCTTTTTTGCCGTACTGCTCCATAAAGTGCTCTTCGAGCATGGCAAAGCTTTTAGCCACGCCTTCGCGTATGGCTATGCTCGGCACCACGATTATAAATTTTGACCATCCGTAACGCTTGTTCAATTCAAACATCGTCTTGATATAGACGTAGGTTTTTCCTGTGCCGGTCTCCATCTCGATGTCGAGAGCACACGCGCCAAGTCCGTCGGGTTTTATAAGGGTTTTGCTTGGTATGATATTAGCCGCAGTCTGTATCGACTTGATATTATTAAGCAACTGAATATCATTGAGTTCTATGTCGCTATTGCGCCAGCCGACATATTCCTCGTCAAATTTGGCTGTCAACTGCTTTTTGTCTTTTCCCAAATCGCGGCGGTATTGCGCATTTGCCTTCGACGGCTGTCCGGCAAATACGTTTACAGTCTGCTCAACGGCTTCGGACTGGTATTGTTGTATTTTGAATTTAAATTTCATACGTCCGCCTCCTTTTGCTTTGCTCTATATTTCTGTCGTGGATGATGAGGAACATCATACATTTTTTCCAACACATCGGCAAATTGAGGTAAAACATGGTTCTTTACATAATTTACATCTCTACCTATTTTGGCTGCAATCACATCAACTGAGATCCAATCCGAACATACTTCCATCATTTTTTCTTTAAGTTGTTTTTTATTGTAACGCTTGGGAAGAGCAACATTAGCATCCGGAAGAGCAACATTAGTGTCCGGAAGAGCAACATTAGCCACCGAGGTATCCATATTAAGAGCAACATTAGCCCCCAAAGTATCCATATTAAGAGCAACATTAGCATCCGAAGTGTCCATATTACCCCCCGAAGTGTCCATATTAAGTGCCATATTAGAATCTTTGAGAGATTCCATCAACAATGTAAGAACAACCTTGTTTGGCCTTTTGTTTTCTATAATGTAAGGACGTTTCCATTTGAGTTCTTCCCAACCGCGCAGGATTTTATCAACACCGCTCCCCGCTTTTTCTGCCGAACCAAGAAATGTAAACATAGTCTGCAAATATTTGTTTCGGCAAATGCTTTCTCCGCCTTGATAATATTGTTTTATAGAAATCAACATTATTCCAGGGTTTGAAAAAACAATTTTGTTAGGATATTTATAAATGTTGAGCGACGCATTTTCAGTATAGTCGGCATGCACCAATGCATTAGTCAACGCTTCCCTTACTGCAACATGGGCAGGTGTTTCTGTCCGTCGGTGATTGCCTTCCAATATAAAAGGTTTTGGCAAGAAATTTTGAAGAATAGGCAAAACCCTGCTGTAAAACTGAAACAGGTTCGACTCCCAATTACCATCGGGGCAAATACGATTTACCCAACGATCCTTTGGGTCTTGGATTTCTTGGTAATCCGGATAAAAATTGGGATTTTCGTCCATAATGGCACTATAAGTACCAAACATCAATAATCCCGCATAGGTAAGACCATATTCACCCGTATTTCTATCCCGTCTTAAAACATTGATTTTTTCCAAAAACTTATCTTCCGGCAAGCTGTTCCAAACATGGTCGGGATTCCATTGCTCAAAACGACGACGATATTGCCTTATAGAATCGGCGTCCAAATCGTCTATACCGTAGTTTTTCAGAATACGTCCATCTACGGAATTCGACAAATTGGCATCGGCAAACATACTGTTGATTTCATCGCGCGAGCAATGATAATCTCCGTCAAGGTCGCGACGATATGTACCTGTATAAGGGTCGAGACCGCAATATACTGGTCTAAGGTTTCTGTCGGCTCTCGGTATATAGAAAAATACAAAATAAACTTCTTCAAAACTAACAGTCTGCACATCATTTTCATTCAACAACGCGATGTTAACGATCTGTTTGTTGTGCATCATATTGAAGAAATCTTTTTCATATTGTTGAGCCTGCTCTTTTGTAAGACCATCAAGATAAAACTGGTTGTTTTTTTCCTTGACACCAAAGATTATAGCCCCGCCGTCGGTATTGGCAAAAGAGGAATACGTCTCCCACATAGAGTGTGGGAAACCGCCCTTTGCCGACTTAAACTCCATATCTCCGGATTCCTTATCTTTAAGCAATTGCTCTAATATAGGACGGAAATCTTCGTATTCGTATATCCGTTTCATATTGCCTCCTTGTTAAATTATCCTCCGTATTGTGTCTTTGCTGTAATGCTCGAATATCTGCTCAAAATTGTCGGCTACATTGTCGTTAGCGAGGCTGCTATCGCGCATTACAAAATAATACGGGTGCAGACGGGCTATCGCGGTGATGGTGTATTCGTTGACTTCGGTGTCGAAACATGCCAAGAGGTAATTTTCGGCAACATTCCATACCGTCTTGCCCGCTATCTCCATGCGCTCAATAGAGGCACTGAGTTCTATGCCCAAGTCTATCATTGTCTGGAATAGCAAATCTTCATCTGTGCGGTCGGGCTTGATGTTGTTGTCGAAAAGTGTCTTGTCGCTAAACTCTTCGGGGGTGTAATAGACATCTTCCATGTTGGAGGTGTCTAATTTCAAGACACGGAAACCGGTGTCGAAGTTGTCGAGTTGGGTTTGGAGGGTTTTTAATTCTTCTTGTTTCTGACGGAGCAATTCTTCTTTTGGGTCTTTGTCATCGTCCATCAACGATAGCTGTGTAGCCTGTTTTGATTCTGCAATCAGCGACGCAATTTCAACAGAAAGCTTGTCGCATTTGGCTTGCAATTCGCCTTTGATTTTCGTTCCGGCACGACGAATGCGCTCCTTGCCGATTTCGCAGAGATTACCATATTTATTATCTACCTTTTCCGAAAGTTGTACCAAAATAAACTTTCGACTTCCACTATCTTGGCTATTACGTTGCATAACAGCATGTGCTGTTGTCGCTGAACCTGAAAAAAAATCAAGAACTATGCTGTCTTCATCTGTGGCAATTTGAACTATACGGTCAAGTAATCTGACAGGTTTAGGTGTATCAAATGGTATTTCACCATCGAAAAGATTTTTAAGTTCTTTTTTTGCTTCATCAGTGTGACCGACTTCTGTATGTGTCCACAAATTCGTAACCATCTTGCCTTCAACTTCTGACAGATAAGTTTTACGACCAATGCCACCTTGCCCATTTTTTGTAAAATAAAATTTAGGCCATTGACCTCTTTTTAAAACATACTCTGCGTGTTGACGAGATTCTTCCAATGATTTTTTTAATACAATTGCCTTAACACCTTTACGAATTTCATTTTTTGCAACTCCACATATTTCGGCTCTTTTGTCTGTATCATAAATATCTCGCAATTCATATTCACACCAACCATTCATATGACCTAACATCTCTTGTTGACTATACCTCCAATGCCCATTAATGTATGGATATATCATTTCACCAGAAAATGGATGTTGAATAGCATAAACCATACCCTGATGCGTTTTTGCATCTGACGCAAAAGCATTATCATTTCTCCACTCACCTTTTGCATCATTGTCTGGATTATCATACATTTTATTCATTTCTTCGGTTCTTGGAAGTTTTTTAGGCATCCATCCCATTTTTCTACCGAATAATACGATACATTCTTTTTCAGTAGGAATCCCTTTTGAATCATTTCTTGGAGAATAGTTTTTTTGCCAACTAATATTTGCAACAAAGCAATGTTCTCCGAAAATTTCGTTCCCAACCTTGATAAGGTTTTCAGCCTCTCTATCATCAATCGAAATAAAAATAACGCCGTCCTCGCTCAGCAAATCCTTAGCGACTTTGAGCCTTGGATAAATCATGTTTAGCCAGTCGGTATGGAAACGGCCGTTGCTTTCGGTGTTGGTAACAAGGCGGTTGCCTTCTTCGTCCAACTGTCCGCTGTTGTGGATGTACTCGTCGGCAGATTGTGCAAAGTCGTCGTTATATACAAAATCGTTGCCGGTGTTGTAAGGCGGGTCGATGTATATCATTTTCACTTTGCCGAGGTAGTTTTCGCGCAAGAGTTTGAGTACTTGGAGGTTGTCGCCCTCGATGTAGAGGTTTTTAGTGGAGTCGAAGTCCACACTCTCCGCCCTTGCGGGGCGCAGTGTGTCGGTAGTAGGCGCATTGGCAAGGCGGATGGCGTTGTGCTTGTCGGGCCATGAAAACTGATAGCGTTCTTCGTTTCCTTCTACGATGTAGCGCGACAGCTCTTGACGCAGGGTGTCGAAGTCGATAGCCATTTCGGGCTTGCCGCTCTCGTTGAGCCGCTCGGTAAGGCAGTTAGGGAACATCGCCCCAATGCGTTTTATGTTTTCGTCCACCATGTCGGTGGTTTGGAGGTTGAGTTTATTCATTTAATTTCTTCTTTAAATCCAAAATTCGTTGATGCAGCTCCGTCGTCGATAGAAAGCCCTTTGAGGGGGATTGTAGTCTCCGCACTTGGGTGCGGTTTGAGGAGGCAGCAATCGAAAGCCGGCTTCCTGATTTCAACTGCGCCGCCAAATCATCGCGCAGGGTTTTGTTTACGTTGTTAATTAACTCCATACTACTTAACAATACAGAAGATATACGCCTGCAAATTTATAAAAAAAACTCCATACAAAACCACCCCGAAACAAAAATTTTATTTATCTTTGCCACCGAAAAAAAGCTAAAACACAAAAATTAAATGTACAAATCTGCAATATCAATTCTTACGGCGGCGATGCTCATGGCGGGCGTCGTCAGCTGTAACACAAAGCAGTCGGAGGAGCAAGTGAAGGCTACCACGACGTCGCTCATGTCTATAAACAAAGGCATGGACAGCGTTTTTAACCAGCTGAAACAGAGCTATGAAACCTTCCAGCCGATAGAGATGGACCGCGCACTCGAAGGCATGATCGTCTATATCGAAAAGGCGGCGGATAGCCTGCGCTCGATGAAAATCGAAGGCGAATGTAAGGAACTCAGCGACGCACTCATCGAAAAGGCGGGAACAATGCGAAAAATCGCATCCTCGGAAGCCAGGGAGCAGGTCAGAATCTACAAAATCCCAGACTCGGACTTCACTGACGAACTCCGCACACAGTGGGACGCCATTTCAACAAATGTGGACAAAAAGATGGCGGACGCAAACGCTAAAATTTCCGCTGCCATCAATGTAATCAACCAAAAAAGACAAAAGTCAGCAAAATGAAAGCAACAAAATTCCTATCAGCGGCATTGTTGTTCATCATGGCAGCAATGCTTTCCGCCTGCGGGCCTACGTCCAAAGAGGCGGGCATGTACAACGACATGCTCATGGAACAGCAGAAGGCGGTCGTTATCAAATATGACGAGCTCCTCGAATCTTTCGACACATACGTGCCGGAAAAGATGGACGCCGCCCTTATGGCTCTCACAAACCAAATCGACGACAGCAGAACCCAAGTTAACCAAATCACTGCAATCGTCGGCGGCGAAAACCTAAAAAACGAAGTCTTGGAATACCTCACAGTCCTCAATGCCGCCACAACCGACTTTGAGTACCTCGTAAGGCTCTACAAAAAGCCTGAAAACGAGTTCAAGCCCGAAGACCGCATCGACTGGGAAGCTCGCTACAAGGACGTAGATTCGAGAATCAAGGAAGCCGCAACAAAAGTGAAGGACGTACAGCATACATTCGCCGAAACCTTCAATCTCCAAATCATGGAAAGAACCAAATAATTTGGTCAACGACCACTGACAATCTTCATAAAGTTTTCATACACTGTCTCTTGTAACGATGAGGCTGTGATGCCTTTTATTGCGGCTATTTTTTCAATGACTTCCGCAACATCCGCGCTGCGGTCGCAGTCTGTCTCTGTGAAAAGGCGTTCAGGAGGTATGAGCGGCAGGGACTTCATGCCGGAAGTTTCAGGCATGGAGAATGACGAAATGGAAAACGAAAAATAGACATTCGGCAACTTCAGGAGTTGAGAAGTTGTTTCGGGGTTTCCATTGTAGCCGTGGAAAATGGCGGGAAATTTGAAATTTGTCTTTCTGATGAGGCTCATCACGTCCGAATACAACCTCACACAGTGGATTATGACAGACTTCATAATACGCTGAGCCAAAAGGAGTTGAGCCATGAAAACTTCCATCTGCAAATCACGCGGCGCCTCCGCGTACTTGTCCAAGCCGCACTCCCCTACCCCGACAAATCCTTTTAATGAAGCCAGCCGCTCAATATCAGACAGTTCCTGCTCCCAATCTTGAGCGATGCTTTTAGGATGGAGACCAGCCGTGAAATATTCATGTTCACTCCCCATAAAATCCACGCGCCCGGACACATCGACTACAGACGGTATGCCCGGACGCGGGAAATGTGTATGAATGTCAGTCAAATGCATTTTAATCATTCACATCAAACAACAACCCAATCAGCGCGGAGTTCCAGTTTATGGCGATTTCGTTTGTGGTGTAGCTGCCGTTTACATCACAATAGCGCATTGCGGGGGCTTTATAGAGATAGAGCGAGTCTGCAATGTCGCCCCTTGCTGTTGCGTTAGGTCCGCCGCAGAGGTAGCCCGGAATTGGGCTTTTGATGCCGTCGGCGACGCAGCGGCGGTCGTGGACATCCTTTACGGAGTTCCCTCCAAATCCCGTCACATAGCAATAGTCCAACGGATTGCGCCCGAGGAGATAATGAAGGTCAGCCTCGGCAGCCTCGATGTATTTTGTGTTGCCGGAGATGCGGTAGGCTGTGAAAAGGACAATGCCCTGGTTTGCAGCCACAGAATTACTGCCCCACGGAAAATCCACAATCGGTGTGGCGTATGAACATTTTTCATAATCTGAAAGGCATTTGTCGGCGAGTTTGATGAAATTGTCCTTCATAAACGCTTGAAAATCAGCGTCAAACTTGTCCTTGTGCGCGGGAATGTTGAGGTAGGACATAACGCCAAGCATGGAGACAGAGGGCCAAGCGGGAATGGAGAAATTGAAATCCTCATTTTTAATGTCCTTCATGTACTTCTTTGCGTCGCCCGTGGAGAGCGTCATCTCCATAGCCGCCCATGCAAACTCATCACGCACAAATCCGTCGCCATATTCGCCCGTGGAGACGCCTTCGGGGTTGCGGAACAGGACTGACGGGTTTTTCTGCGCCCAGTCCCACGCTTTTTCGGCGGTCTTCATGAGTGAGTCGCGCAGCCCGGGCAGGTCGGCGTCGTATGGCTCGAGAACGCGGTAAGCCTTTGCACAAGTCGCGGCGAGGTCGAGGGCGGCGGCTGTGGATTTCTTCACGACATAACGCTCAAAATTGTCCTTGTCGGGCATGACCATGCCACAAAAACTGAGCGAGGTGAGCTTATGATAAACTCCGCCGTCCGCAGGGTCTTGCATCGTGACCATCCAGCGAAGGTTGTACAATATTTCGTCCACAATGTCGGGCAGATTGTTGCCGGATTCGGGGATGTTGGTTTTCAGGTTTTTGGCGTACTCGGGATGAAGTTCAACTGCATTGAGCATCTCCCAAACTGAAATGGAGGAATTGACGATGTATTTGTTATAGTCGCCGGCGTCATACCATCCGCCCGGGGAGCTGATTATGTCGCCTTCCTTGCGCTTCGGTCCGGCGGCGGATTTGTGGATTTTTACCTGAGTGTCAGGGTGTCCAGCCGCTCGCGCAAACTTTCCGCCATGCTCCTGCGTGATTTCCATGCCAGACCGCCAATAATAATAGGCTTTCACGGCTGCTATCGTGAGGTCTGTGTAAACATTGTCATTGATGGCAAACGGATAGGAATTGTCCGCGCCCTTACATTTTATAATATACACGCCGGGGTTCATGAAGTCCGAGAAGTCCGCCTGCTTTACTTTTGTGCCAGACGCAAACCATTCATCGGCTTGGGAGGTTACGCCTTCATAGACCACATTGTCCTGAATGTCAATGATTTGGAAGGCGTCGGATGCGCTGTCGGGAATGATGGCGATTTTTGCAGACTTGGTTTCATACCCAATCTGGTCGGTCTTTATGCGCCCGAAAGTCGGATTGGACGCGCTGTCGGAGGTGTTCGAGGAACATCCGGCGGCGAGCGTCATGGCTAACGCCGCAGCCGAGATTGAAGTGATGGGGTTCATGGTTTTATGACGGTTAATGATGTTGAGCTGGTGTTCTCCTTCGTGACGAAACGGTCTGTGATTTCGAGCAGGAGGCCAGCCTTCATGTCGAGGTTCTGACTGTTCAAAGCCACGTCGTCGGCAATCGCGGCGAACTGCTCCGTGGAGTTATTGAAACTCTGAACGGCAGAATTAATCTGTTCGCTGCCACTCGCCTGTTCCTTACATGCCGCCGCAATGTCCTGCAATAGTTCTGTGATGCGCTGGAAACGTGGAAGGACGATATTGAAAGCCTCGCCGTTCTGCCTTACAGCATCAATGCTGTCGCGTGAAACGTTGTCGATTTCCTTGGCAGCCATTGCGCATTTTTCGGCGAGTTTGCGGATTTCAGCCGCAACGACCGCAAAACCCTTTCCATGCTCGCCGGCACGCGCAGCCTCCACAGCCGCGTTGAGCGCGAGAAGGTTGGTCTGGAAGGAGATTTCGTCAATTATGGAAATCTTTTCGGCGATGTCGTTCATGGATTTCTCCGACTTTTGAGCCGAAATCGAACAGTCGCTGATTATCTGCGAGTTGTTAACAGCCATTTCCTCGGTCGTGCTTGCATTGTCGCGGTTCTGCTCGATTGAAGCGTTCATCTGCTCGATGGAAGCGGAAACTTCCTGCGCGTATGAAGCCTGGTTGTTTGCGGAGGAGGTCATCTGCTCGCTTGCATGGAGCATCGTGCGGCTCGAGTCTGCAATATCCTCTGCTGTGGCTTTTATGGACGTGACGAGATCGGTGAGGTTTTCGGTCATCGTGGCGAATGCGTCCTCAAGTTGCGAAACCTCGTCGATGCCGTCGTTGTGCTTGACGTCGTTCACGAGGTTTGCGTTTGCAATGTCACGCGCAACGGACGCAAGATGAACAACAGGCTTCACGATTGTCTGTTTGAGGTATTTCACTGTGAAGAACGAGCCGTTCACTGAAAACACAAGCGCAATTATCAACATGATAGCCATGCGGCGCGTCACGGCTGAAATCTGTTCGGAGAGAGCTTCGATGCGGGCGTTGCTCATGGACTGCAAGATGCTGATTTCTCGGAGGATTTCGACCTTTGTCTTTGTGCCCTCGCCCGCCTGCATCTTCATCGACGCGACGAGCTCGCCAAACTTGCTGGAATTTTCGATAAGGTATTGGAGGATTTTGTCCATCTCCGCCAATGTCTGCTTGTCGCTCTCGTCGAGGACTTTGAAAAGTTCTGCATGGCACTGCGCAACGCCCATCGTGGATTGCTTTGTGCGCTCCATGTTTCCAATCTGACCATAGAGGTTTGACTCCACAGACATCCTGCACGCCCTTTCCGCTTGCATTGCGGCGGTGACGTATCTCTGCGCCATCGCCTTGTTGTTGGCATCCAAATAGTTCTGCGCCATCCTCGCGGCTCGCAGGCGGAGTTCGTCGGCGAGTTTGTCATAACGCGCGATTGTGGCGTTGAGGTCTGAATATCTGGAGTTTGAGGTCTGTATGTTGGACGTGAGCGCACTGAGGCTTTGTGACGACCGGCTGATGAGGGTGTTGATTTTATCGAACTGCTCCTTGATTTCGGGTGCCTCGCCTTCCACGTTCCTGACGCGCTCCTCCACGGTTTTGATGGCTTCGGCGGTCTGTGAAGTGTAGGAGGCGATGCCCTCGTTGTTGTTCTTGTCGATGGCGTCGAAGGTGAGGTTAACGCTCGAAGTCAGCTTCCCACAATTCACGCTAATCGCCAGATACTGACGCGAAAGCATGTCTGAAGTGTGCCGGAGCTTCGATATGCCCACGTATGCCACAATCACCACAAACACAATCGGCAGTGCAATCAAGATGATGTCTAATGTCACGCGCCCGTTGAGTTTGAGACGCTTGAAGAAGTCAATTGATCTATTCATACTTGCTTTTTGTTTCAAAAAAATGTTTTGCTCAGTTACAATTGAATGGAGCAAATTTAATGCAAATTTTTGATACAAACAAATAAAAAATGACGGCAAACTGGGAAATTTTGCCGTCATTTTCATTTTTTCTACCGAATTTCGTAGCTGATGTTCTGGTTTGAAAGTTCAGAAATCAGGGCGTTGTCGATTTTCACGCGGCGCGTGCGCGAGTGCATCTGGATTTTCACCTTTGTCTTTGGGTCGAAGATGTTCAATGCAAGCGTGCTGTTGCCTTTGTAGGTCGTGGAAATTCGTTGGAGCATCTTCACGACTTTGTCGTCGATTTCATTGACAGGCAGGCTCAACGTGATGGAACTCAGCATCTTGTCCTTCATGTCCGACAGGAACTCAATAGACGAAATGCGGAAATCCATCTCGGCGGGGTTGTTGTACCTTGGTTGCATCTTTCCTTTAATAAGGATTGCGTAACCCGTTGTGAAGAAGCTCTTATATTGCATGTAGTCTTTTGAGAACATTGCAAACTGATAGCTTCCGCTGAAATCCTCGACTGTGAGCTGTCCCCAAGGGTTGCCGGTCTTTGTTGTGCGCTCGGCGGCTGCTGTGACGATGCCCGCAAGTCTGATTTCATTCTTGGTTTTCAGGGAATCGTCGTTTGCGGACATTTCGGACATTGTCGCGTTACAGTAGTTCGTGATTTCTAATTTGTATTGGTCGAGCGGATGCGCCGAAAGGTAGATTCCCACGAGTTCCTTCTCTTTATTGAGGCGTATGAGGTCGCTCCATTCCTCGCATTTTGAGGGCGTTGGCTTTTTGACCTCCACTTTCACAGTGTCGCCGAACAGAGAGCTGCCGCCGGTGTTTCCGCCGGATTTCATTTTCTGTCCATACTTGCCGAGAGCCTCGCTGAAGGATATCAATTCGCCCTCCACAGGCTCAAGGAACTGACTGCGTTTCAGGTCTTTGAAGGAATCGAACGCGCCGGCGATTGCAAGGCTTTCTATTGTGCGGCGGTTGACTTGTGAAAGGTTCACGCGCTCTACAAAATCATAAATGTCCTTGTACGCGCCGTTTTTCTCCCTTTCAGCCACAATGCCTTCCACGGCTGCCTCCCCCACTCCTTTTATGCCGCCAAGTCCAAAGCGTATGCCGCCATCCTTGGTGACGGAGAAATTGAGTTCGGATTCGTTGATGTCGGGGCCTTTCACTGAAATCTTCATTGCCTTACATTCCTCCATGAACTTCTTCACGTCGTCTATGGAGTCCTTGTTGCGCGTGAGGTTCGCCGCCATGTATTCGGCTGGATAGTGAGCCTTGAGGTAGCCGGTCTGATATGCAACCCACGCATAACAAGCCGAGTGGGACTTATTGAAGGCGTAGGACGCAAACTTCTCCCAGTCGCCCCAAATCTTCAACAGTATCTGCTCGTCATAGCCGTTCTTCTTTCCGCCGTCGATGAACTTCGGCTTCAGGTCTGCCAGCATCGCCGCAATCTTCTTACCCATCGCTTTACGCAGGGAGTCCGCCTGACCGCGTGTAAAGCCTGCCAAGAGCCTACTCAAAAGCATTACTTGCTCCTGATAAACCGTCACGCCGTAGGTCTCCTTGAGGTATTTCTCCATGACGGGAATGTCGTAGGAAATAGGCTCGCGTCCGAGTTTGCGGTTGATGAAGGTCGGGATGTAGTCCATAGGGCCCGGACGGTAGAGGGCGTTCATGGCTATGAGGTCGTTGATGTTGTTGGGTTTCAACTCCTTCAAGTATTTCTGCATGCCCGGCGACTCGAACTGGAACGTGCCAATCGTGCGGCCTTCACTGTAAAGTTGATATGTGAGTTTGTCGTCTATCGGGATTTGTTCGAGGTCGATGTCGATGCCGCGGTGCTTCTTGATGTTCTTCAGAGCCTCTTTCTGGAGCGAAAGCGTCTTGAGACCGAGGAAGTCCATCTTTATTAAACCAACACTTTCAACAACGTGTCCATCATACTGAGTCACAATGACATCCTTATCCTCATCCTTGTCCTTGATTGTACATACCGGCGCAATGTCGGTCAGGTCCTGCGCACCAATGATGACGCCACAGGCATGGATACCGATCTGACGGTTTGTGTCCTCCAAGTCTTTTGCATACCTCAGCATCTCCTCGACGTTCTCATTCTGACCATCGAGCGGAATCTTGAAGTTTTCAGTTTCGGGCTGTATGCCTTTCACAAGTTGTTGGAGTTCAGGGATATACTTGTAGCACGTGCCGAGGTTCACCTTCGGCATTTTCTTCGGCACTTCTCCATCGACAGCCTTTACCTGATACTCTTCAAAAGACTTGTCAGGGATGAGCTTTTTGATGGCGTTCACAATCGGGAGCGGCACTTTCTGAACCCTGCCGACGTCCGCGACGGACGATTTTGTAGCCATTGTGCCGTATGTGATGATGTGTGCGACCTTTTCCTTTCCATATTTCTCAGTCACCCAGTCGAGAACCTTTGCGCGTCCGTCATCGTCAAAATCGACGTCGATATCAGGCAACGAAATACGGTCGGGATTCAGGAAACGTTCAAAAAGCAAGTCATATTTCAGCGGGTCTATATTTGTGATTTTCAAGCAGTAAGCCACGACAGAACCCGCCGCCGAACCACGTCCAGGACCTACCCAAACATCCAACTCCTCACGCGCGGCGCGGATGTAGTCGGACACGATGAGGAAGTAGCCCGGGAAACCCATGGTCTTCATGACATGAAGTTCAAATTTTATGCGCTCCTGCTGCTCTTGAGTGAGGGTTTCTCCATAGCGGACACGTGCGCCGTCGTAGGTGAGTTTTGCGAGGTAGTCCGCCTCGAGTTTGATACGGTAGAGCTTTTCATACCCGCCGAGCTTTGCAATTTTCTTGTCGGCGTCCTCTTTTGAAAGCACCTCATTGCCGTTCTCGTCGCGTGTGAACTCGTTGAAGATGTCCTCGTCGGTGAGTTTCTTGCGGTATTCCTCCTCAGTGCCGAAAGACTCCGGAATCTCAAACTTAGGCATGATAGGCCCTGAATCGATGCTATAGACCTCGACCTTGTCGGCGATTTCCACAGTGTTAGCGAGCGCCTCGGGAACGTCCGAGAATATCGCCTCCATCTCTTCGGGCGTCTTGAGCCATTCCTGCTTTGAATAGTGCATACGGTCGGGGTCGTCGAAATCCTTGCCGGTGCTGAGGCAGATGAGGCGGTCGTGAGCCTCGCCGTGGTCTTCCTCGACGAAATGCACGTCATTTGTGGCTATGAGCTTGATATTGTGCTTCTTGGAGAACTCAATCAGAACCTTGTTGACTTTCTGCTGGAGTTCAAAGGTCTCAGTGCTGGCGTTAGGTTTGTCGGTCTTATGACGCTGAAGTTCAAGGTAATAGTCATCACCAAAAAGGTTCTTGAACCACAAGACAGCCTCCTCCGCGCCTGCGATGTCGCCGGAGAGTATTTTCTTTGGAATTTCACCGCCGAGACACGCCGATGAGCATATAAGCCCTTCATGGTATTTCTCGAGGAGTTCCTTGTCGATACGCGGGTTGCTGTAGAAACCCTCCGTGAAGGCTATGGAAGACAGTTTACAAAGGCTGTGATAGCCGGTCTTGTTCTTTGCGAGGAGTATCAAATGCCATCCACGGTGTCCCTTGGTCTTTGTATGACGGCTTTCGGGCGCACAATACGCCTCGATGCCGATAATAGGCTTGAAGGGCACAAACTCCGCCGCCTTTTTCTCCAAATCGGGCAGCTGCGCCTCTAATTCCGCTTTCTTCGCGGGGTCTGTAGCCTTCTCGATGTTTTCTTTGCACTCTTTGACCGCCTTTTTCGCCTTGCCGTTGATTTTTCCGGCGGTGTCCACCAAGTCCTTTATGCCGAACATGTTGCCATGGTCGGTCAGTGCCATCGCGTGCATGCCGTTTTTGAGGCACTTATTAATAAGGTCAGGCACTTTGGACATGCCGTCCAATATGGAATAGTGCGAGTGTACGTGAAGGTGGTTGAACTTGTCCATTTTTCCTTGTAAAATAGTGTCAGGTTAGTCTCAGAATATGATTTATTAGCGGCATAAAGGTAATGAATAATTTTCAAATCTCCATAACAAAATCTTCCGCGCCCCACCCTCGCGAGCCGCTAAGCATCAGACTTGCAATAAGATAAAACCATGAAAAAAAATAAGTACCAAAAAGAAACATTTTGGCACGGGCTTCCATGCCAGAAGCGCATGAACTACACGATGAAATTGCGTTTCTTAGTGACTACCACCTCGTTGCCCTTGCCTTTGTACTCCACGGAATCGAAAATTGCGCGTGAAAACATGATGCCGCGACCATGGAAAAGCACCTCGCGCTTCTCCACCTTCGTCGGGTCTGGAACTTTGCTCACGTCAAAGCCGTTGCCCTCGTCCGTAATCGTCCACCGACATTCCTCCGGCGTAAACTCGTAGCAAATCTTGATGACCCTCGACGCAATCGCGGGGTCGAGAAGCCTTTCATTGCACAAGCCCTCCATGCCATCCGAAAGGTCGGCGACGGCGGTCTTTTCGTCGTATGTGATGTTGAGGTTTCCATGCTCAATGGCATTCGTGACAAGCTCCGAAAGACCGAGTTCGATGCTGATGCGGTCGTCGATGCTGAAATAATCCTCGCTTAGTGACTCCATGACACGCGGCATGATGCTCGACGTGCCGTCGTATTCAGTCGGGAAAACAAACTGCAAGACGCCGGACTCGACCTCGCCGTAAGGCTCGGTGGGTTCTTCTATGACACAATGACGCTTGGAAAGCCGCTCAAGGATTGGCTGTATGTCCTTGTCTTGTATGGGTTTGCGGAGAAAATCGTCGGCGCCGGCGCGGAAGGCATGAATGGCGAGCCTCTCGGAACTCTCGGTCGCCATCATGACGACAGCCGTGGAAGAGTCGTTTTTCCTGATGTCACGCAAGAACTCCATGCCCGAAATGCCCGGCAGCATCACGTTGCAAATAATGACCTCCGGACGGCTGCTGGCATAGATATCAAGACCCTCGGAAGCATTCATCGCCGTCTGGCACGTATGGCCGAAATAGCGGAGAAGGTCCCGGAGGTAATGACGCGACACAAAGTCGTTCTCTATGATCAAAACTTTCAAAACTTGACTCTTTTATTATATTAAGGTATGACACCACGCCCACTCTTAGCAACGAAAATCGCGCCAAAAAGTTTCAGCAAAATTACATATTTTTTCCGTTCCGACAAACACGGCATGAAGAAAAGTGGCGTTTTTGGTGTATGAAACACGTTCAAAATGAGGCGAACCTATAAAATACTTTAACTCCAAGTCACTGAAAATCAATGATGAAAAATTTTTTTTTAAAATAGATAACGAAAAATTTTGTGGAATTGAAAAAATAATCGTACATTTGCAATATCAATTTTGGTAACAAGCATGACAGACGAGAAAGAAATAATAGTAAAGGAATTTCGGGACAAATTCAAGCGGCTGGTCTCCATCTGTGACCGGCTGAAGACGGATTATGCCAAGCTTGAAGCGAGCAAAAAGGACCTCGAGGAGAAGATGAAACGCCGCGACTCCGACTACCAGCAGCTTAAGCTCAAATACGAAAACATGAAAACTGTGGTTTCGCTCTTGGATGGCAAGGACAAGCATGATGCCAAGATTTACTTGAACAGAATTGTGCGGGACATTGACAAGTGCTTGTCGATGTTGTTGGACTGATTTTGGTCATGCAGGAAAAAAATGGAAACATCGAATAAAAAGATACACCAACATTTTAGATAGACGATGGACGACAAGTTATTGATAAAACTGGCAATAGCAGGACACTCGTATCCGATGAAAGTATCACGCGCTGACGAGGAGCGTTTCCGCACGGCAACCTCCCTGATCAACGAAAAGATAAACCTATACAAGCAGAAGTTCGACGGCTCCAAGAAGGGGGACTTCGACTTCCTTGCCATGGTTGCCATCGACCTTGTGTCAAAGTACATCGACAAGGCGACCAAATCCGACGACACTGAAATGCTGTCGGAACTGAGAATCATGTCTAACGAAATCGACGACTACATACAGAAATTCAACGCTCTTTAACATAAGAACAGAACATAAAAATATTCTGCCCGCATCATTTCACAAACAGGTTTGAAACTCTACAATTAAAACGAAACAGGGAGTTCGCTTCAGACTGCGTATAACAGGCCTTAGGTACGGCTCGCCGTACTTCAGCTCTGCAGCGTCGCTAAAAGCGGCGGCATCCTGACGTTGGACGTTAAAAACAGTAGAGCGGCTTCCGCCCATGAGTCATCAGGGGTTTCCAAACTATTTCTGCAAATGGTGCGGGCTTTTGTTGTTAAATTTTAAACTATAAATATAAACACAGAAATGTCA
>JAGCRY010000154.1 GCA_017964465.1 Bacteroidales bacterium
AAAAAAAGCGCACATCGGAATTTTCATTCGAGGTGTGCGCTCCAACAACTTTAAATTTTAAGAATTTGAGAAAGTGGGAGTTAAAGGATTCGAACCTATGACCCTCTGCTTGTAAGGCAGACGCTCTGAACCAACTGAGCTAAACTCCCAAATGATTGAATAATTGAATTGAACCTTCATTATCTTTTTGTGGGAGTTAAAGGATTCGAACCTATGACCCTCTGCTTGTAAGGCAGACGCTCTGAACCAACTGAGCTAAACTCCCGATGGGTTGTGTTTGTGGGAGTTAAAGGATTCGAACCTATGACCCTCTGCTTGTAAGGCAGACGCTCTGAACCAACTGAGCTAAACTCCCGTTCTTATTTTGACGTTGCAAAGGTATGTACAATTTTTATATTCTCCAAATCATTTTGCAATTATTTTTGTAAAATTTTTCGGTTGTAATGCCTAACTTTTTGTCAATTAAGATGATAGATATTACAATTTTTTGTCATTTGGCGGGATGCACTTTGCCCGATTCTTTCAAATATTGACCCGTATATGATTCTTTGCACTTCGACAATTGCTCCGGCGTGCCGGCAAAAACTATGTTGCCGCCTTCCTTGCCGCCTTCTTTGCCGAGGTCGATGACGTAATCGGCGCATTTGATTATCTCCGGGTCGTGCTCGATGACAACGGCTGTGTTGCCACGGTCGATGAGCGCGTTGATTGCCGCAAGGAGTTTCTTGATGTCGTGGAAGTGCAGACCCGTGGTAGGCTCGTCAAATATAAACATCGTGTGCTGTCCCTGTTTTTCGCTGAGGAGGAACGACGCCAACTTAATCCTCTGATTTTCACCGCCTGAGAGTGTTGACGACGGCTGACCGAGTTTGATATAGCCAAGTCCAACTTGCGAAAGTACGGAGAGTTTTTGCGCGATTTTGACGGCGGTGTTGTTTTTGTCGTCCTCGCCAAAAAACGCCTGAGCCTCGTCAACGGACATATTGAGGACGTCGTAGATGTTTTTGCCACGGTATTTGACCTCCAAAGTCTCGTCCTTGAACCTACGCCCCTGACAACTTTCGCAAACCAACGTAACGTCCGCCATAAATTGCATTTCTACTTTGATGATGCCTTCGCCCTGACATTCGGGGCAGCGTCCGCCGTCGGTATTGAACGAAAAATACCCCGGCGTGTAGCCCATCTGACGGCTAAGTTGTTGGTCTGCAAAGAGTTTGCGGATGTCGTCGTATGCCTTGATATAACTTACAGGATTGCTGCGAGTGGATGTGCCAATCGGGTTTTGGTCAACAATCTCCACGCCGTCGAGCATTTTGAGGTCGCCGTCGATGTAGTCGTGTTCGCCCGGTTTTTCGCCCTTGTCGAGCAACGTCTGCGCAAGTGCGGGGTAGAGGATGCCTTTTATCAACGACGACTTGCCCGAGCCGCTCACGCCGGTTACAACAGTCAAGAGATACAATGGTATCTTTACGGTGATGTTTTTGAGGTTGTTCATCCTCGCGCCGTGTATCGTGATGCCCGCGCCCGATTTGGGATTCCACATCCGTCGTTTTGGCAATGGTATCTCCAATTCGCCCGTCAAATATTTGGCTGTGAGGCTGTTTTGGGCTTTGCAAAGGTCGTCGATGCCGCCCTCAAACATTATCTCTCCGCCAAAAACTCCCGCTTCGGGGCCTATGTCGATGATGTGGTCGGCGGCGCGGATTATCTCCTCGTCGTGTTCAACTACAATCACCGTGTTGCCAAGGTCACGGAGTTTGCGCAGGACGTTGATGAGGCGGTGAGTATCGCGTGTATGGAGACCTACGGACGGCTCGTCAAGGATATACAGAGAACCCGTAAGGCTCGATCCAAGGCTCGTGGCGAGGTTGATGCGCTGCGATTCGCCGCCGGAGAGCGTGGAAGAAAGCCTGTCTAATGTGATGTAATGCAATCCAACGTCGCACAGAAACTCCAACCGCGAAATTATTTCTTTCAAGATTCGGTCGGCAATTTTGCGATCGGTTTCGTTGAGCGTGATGTTGCGGAAATATTCGAGCAATTCATCGGCGGGCATCTTGACAATTTGGTCGATGCTGTGTCCCGACACCTTTATATATGTAGCCTCCTTGCGCAGACGAGAGCCGCGACATTCGGGGCAGGTGGTCTGTCCACGGTAACGCGCTATCATCACGCGGCATTGTATCTTGTAACTCTCCTTCTGCAACATCTCGAAAAACTCGTTGATGCCGTGAAGCCCGCGCCGTCCCGTCCAAAGGATGTCCTTCTCCTCGTCGGTGAGCATATTATAAGGTGTGTGGATTGGGAAACCGTGTTTCGCCGCCTTCATACAAAAATCGTCCTTCCACTCGCCGAGTTTGGGACCGTTCCAACATTTGACGGCGTTTTCATAGACGGAAAGGCTTTTGTTGGGGACTACGAGGTCTTCGTCAACGCCCATCACGCGCCCGAGTCCGTTGCATTTTGGACACGCGCCGAGGGGGTTGTTGAAGGTAAAAGTATTGACGCTTGGCGCTTCAAACTTGATTCCGTCAGCCTCAAACCTCGTGCAAAAACTCTCCGTGCGCATCTCCTTGCCGGGCTCCTGGATTTCGAGGAGACAGTCGCCGTCGCCCTCATAAAATGCCGTCTGTATGCTGTCGCCCATTCGGCTCACCGCGTCGGCGGCTTTGTTGGGCTTGAAACGGTCTATCAAAATATGCTTTTGCTTGAATTTTTTGAGGGTGTTTTTTTGAGCGATGAGGTCGGCAATTTCGTAAATCTCGCCGTCCGCCTTGATACGCGAAATGCCCTCCATAACAAGGAGTTGCAGATGTTGTTCCATCGTGCGACCCTCCATCGGCACTATCGGCGCGAGGAGCGTGATGCGCGTGTCGGTAGGCAGGGTGAGTATATAATCCACAACGTCGTCAACCGACTGCCTCTTTACTTCCTTGCCCGAAACTGGGGAAATCGTGCGTCCTACGCGGGCATAGAGCAATTTGAGATAGTCGTAAATCTCCGTAGATGTACCAACGGTGCTGCGGGTGTTGCGCGTGGTGGTCTTTTGCTCGATGGCGATTGCGGGCGGGATGCCTTTGATGTAATCGACCTCCGGCTTCGTAATCCTACCGAGAAACTGCCGCGCATACGCCGAGAGCGATTCCACATACCGCCTCTGACCTTCGGCGTATAGAGTGTCGAAGGCAAGCGTACTCTTGCCCGAGCCGCTTAATCCAGTGATTACTACAAACTTGCCCCTCGGTATCGAGAGCGAAATGTTTTTGAGGTTGTGTAGGCGTGCGCCTTTTATAATAATGTTGCCTGACGTTTCGTCGGTGGTGTTGATGCCCATATTTTCTTACAATTTGAAATATTTTGCAAAATTAATAGAAATCTTGTTTTGTGGAACAGTTTTTTTGTTTTAATTTTGTGTTATCATTCAAAAATCTAAATTTACTTATAAAATGATACAGAGACAACAGACCATTTGGTGGTTTTTGATAGGAGTGTTTGCGGTGCTGATGCTCTTTTTCGATTGGATGACGCTTTTCGTTACCGACGGCAACAACTACACGATTTCGTCGTCGGGCATCTTGAAGGACGGCAATATTGTCATCGACGGCACTATGCTCACCGTTTTTCTCATCGTGGAGGCGGTGTTCAATTTCGCGATTATCTTCCTCTACAAGAAGCGCATCTTGCAGTCGAGGCTCACAATCATTTCCATCGTTCTTTCGCTCGGCACTTACGGACTCGTGGCGTTGTACCGCTATATGTTTATCTCCGAGGCAGTTACAAGCACCAATTTCAATTGGCCGCTCGTGCTCCCGCTCATCAGCGCAATCCTCGGCGTAATGGCTTACAGGCACGTACTTATGGACGAGGCCAAAGT
>JAGCRY010000155.1 GCA_017964465.1 Bacteroidales bacterium
CTATGCGGGCGAGCTTTATGTGCGGGTGCAGGTGTCCGACGGTGTGAAGGAATACGTGGTGCAGGGTGCAAGGATTGACGCCTCGCCTGACGAAATCACCGTGAAGGATTACGACTTTTCGGACGGCAAGATGAGGACCACGCAGACCGACATTGTTGCCAATGTAAAGAAAATCCGTTTCGTCAATTGCAAGTTTAATGGTTTTGCCAATGCCAAGCCCTACGAGACCAATAAGATGTATTTCACGTTTGAACGCTGCACTTTTACCGGCGGTGTCAACGAGGTAAACATCACCCTCCGCAATTGCAAGATAGGCAGTTTTATAGGCGACGCGACCAACCCGCTCAAAAATTTTTATTGTTATGACACGTTTATCAGCGACCTTCTGCCTGCCGCCAATGTCACCGGCACGCACATCGACGGTATGCAGACGTATGGGCGCGAAGGTTGCGAGGGTGGCAACATTATGTTTGACAATGTCAGGTTTGAATTTCCGTCGATACATTACGATGGCTATGACGACAATTGCAACGCCTGCATTATGTTTCAGCTCGAATATGGCAACGTGAGCAACTGCACGTTCCAAAACCTGTATTGCAACGGCGGCGGCAAGTGGTATCCGCTGTATGTTACCGACGGCAAGAAGGGCAAAACTTTTGTTCAAGACAACCTCGCAGTAAAAAACGTGAAAGTCTCCGATAATTTTGGCACCATCTTTTATGCCGACAATTTTGACCAAAGGTGCAAAGTGGAGAATGTGGAGCATTTTTCGGAGATTTATGTTAGCTCCATTTTCGTTGGCAGCGATGGCAAGATGCACGTGATTTGCTCCAACGATTCGCACATCGACCATTCATTGACGATTAAGACCGACAAGGACGAATACGAGTTTCCAATACCGCATTGTCCGAGCAATTGGGCTCTCAATGGTGTGATTGACACCAAGACCAACCCCGACGAACCACTCAAAGACCACAACGGTCGCCCCTACACGCAGTATCGCTATGCCGACATGCCTTTCGACATCGATTGCGTTGTAGATATGCCCGCCAAATATGTCAATTGCCTAAGTGGAGGAAAGGAGATTTTGAAGGTGGAATTGTGATGATTTCCCTGTATAAAAAACAAAAGGTCGGAATCCAATTGGACTCCGACCTTTTATTTTGTTGTGTCTGTGCCGTTCCTTATGCCAATCCAAATTCTTTCCTAATCACATCCACGTAGTCGAGTTTTTCCCATGTAAAAAATTCGACGGGTTTTGTGGTTTTTGTGTCGTCGGAGGCGATGAAGGTTACGTCCTCGGTGTAAGGCTGACGACCAAAGTGTCCGTATGCCGCTGTGGGCTGGAAGATTGGGTTTTTGAGTTTGAGACGACGGATGATGGCTGCAGGACGAAGGTCGAATATTTTGGCTATTTTTTGTGCAATTTCGCCGTCGGAGAGAGACACTTTCTTTGTGCCGTAGGTGTTTACGTAGATGCCAACGGGCTGAGCCACGCCGATGGCGTATGCCACTTGCACGAGCACTTCGTCAGCAATGCCTGCCGCCACGAGGTTTTTGGCGATGTGGCGTGTGGCGTATGCAGCCGAGCGGTCCACCTTAGAGGGGTCTTTGCCCGAGAATGCGCCGCCGCCGTGTGCGCCCTTGCCGCCGTAGGTATCAACGATGATTTTGCGGCCAGTGAGACCTGTGTCGCCGTGAGGTCCGCCGATTACAAACTTGCCTGTCGGGTTTACGAGGAGTTTGAAGTCGGTGTCGAAAAGTTTTTTCTCGCGGTCGGAGAGTTTTTCTACGAGGCGCGGGATGAGGATGTTTCTTACGTCGTGGGTGATGATGTCCACCATCTGATTGTCGGCGAGGAGTTGGGCTTCCGGGGTGCTTTCGGCGGGTTTAATGAAGTCGTCGTGCTGTGTGGAGAGTACGATTGTGTCGATGCGGAATGGGCGGTCGTTGTCGTCGTATTCTATCGTTACCTGCGATTTGGAGTCGGGTCGGAGGTATTTCATTTCGTGTCCCTCGCGGCGGATGGCGGCGAGTTCGATGAGGAGTTTGTGTGAAAGTTCGATGCTGTATGGCATCAGGCTCTCTGTCTCGCGGACGGCGTATCCAAACATCATTCCTTGGTCGCCCGCGCCCTGATTATCGGCGTCGGCACGTTCTACGCCACGGTTGATATCCTGGCTCTGTCCGTGGATGGCGGATATTACGCCGCACGAATTGCCGTCAAACATATATTCGCCCTTTGTGTAGCCGATGCGGTTGATGACGTCGCGAGCCACCTGTTGTACATCGACGTATGCTTCGGTCTTTACTTCGCCGCCAAGCACGGCAAGTCCGGTGGTTACAAAGGTTTCGCAGGCTACTTTGGACTCGATGTCTCGGCGGAGAAATTCGTCGAGGAGAGCGTCTGAAATTTGGTCGGCTACTTTGTCGGGATGTCCTTCTGACACCGATTCGGATGTGAAGAAATGTGACATTGTTTTTTAATGTGTTTTGAGTTAGTAATTATTAAACTGTCATTAAAAAAATCAATGTGTGTGGGGAAATGATAATGTAAGGGGTATTGCTTTAGCATTTTTTATAGCGGTTGCAATCAAAACCAAATCTGTCCGCACTGTGATTTTTTTTATCGCCGCAAAGTTAAAAATAATTTTTGGAATTTACAAATAAAAGTGCAATGTCCCCCTATTCTTCGCCGATTTTTCTCGTGGGGATTAGTGCCGCCAAGAATCCAATGGTCGTTACGATAATGGCGGTTGCGATTACGTCTAATACCCTGATTTCCACTGGGTAGGCATCGATGATGTAGGAGCCTTCGGGGAAGGTGAGGAGATGGAATTGCATTTGCATCCAACATAACAACAGTCCTAATGCGATGCCTGAAACTACGCCGGTAATTGTGATTAGTTGTCCTGTCCTGACGAAAATGCTGCGTAGGAAATTGTTGTTGGCACCGAGGTGGGAGAGGGTGGCGATGTCGCCTTTCTTGTCTATGATGAGCATTGCTAATGCACCTACAATATTGAAGGATGCGATTATGATTATGAATGTAAGCATAACGATAATCGACAGTTTTTCCGACTGCATTATTTTGTAGAGCGTGTCTTGCTGTTGGTAACGGTTTTTGACGGTGAAATTGTCGCCGAGCAATGTCTTGATTTTTGCGGCGATGGCGTCATCGTTGCCGTTGGTGCGGATTTCGATGGACGAAAATTCAGCGTCGTCAAATTCCAAAAGTTCTTTGGCAAATTCAAGCGGCGCAATGACGTATTTCGCGTCGAAATCCTGATGTATATGGAATACGCCCGACGGCATTATAAGTCCGCTCGAAAATGCTTCTGCGGGCGATGGCGACACTTTTGCAGTGCGGCGCGGGGCGTAAATTTTCATAGGTGTAAGTCCGTTGGGTTGCACCCAAAGATTGGCGGCGATGTCGGCTCCAAGTACAGCAAATGGCACTCCCGTGGCGTCTCGCAGCATATAGTCGCCGATGATTACGTTGTTGGGTATGTCACAGACTTGGGCGTAGCCGTCATCAACGCCTTTGATTGTGGCGATGTACTGGTAGTTGTCGTATTGAAATAGAGCCGTCTCCTCCACCGTAAATGACACTGCCTCAACGCCTTCGATGGTTTGAAGTTGGCCGCGCACATTGTTGTCCATCGTGAAAGTCTTGCCCTTGGTGGCGGTGATTTTGAGGTCGGGGTCAAACTGGTTGACCATCGAACTGATTATGGAATCGAAGCCGTTGAATACCGACAATATCACCACCAACGCCGCCGACATTCCGGCAACGCCAAAGACCGCGATGAACGAGATGACGTTCACGAGGCTCATCTTGCGCGAAAAAAGATAGCGGCGGGCTATTTGGGTGGGGAGTTTCACGGTGCTTGGTTTTGGTTATTTGACGGCTTTTACTATCAGACCCGTGCCGGTCTTGTGTGTCGTGATGGTGTCTATCCAATTGAGGATGAACGCCCACGGATATACCGCGATGTAGTACGGTATCAGCAAGATAAGCAACAGTTTTGAGGCGTTGACCATGATGATGGGGATTTTCATCGTGAGTGTCCATGCGATGGAGCCGGGCGTGCCGTAGGAGTATTTGGCATTTACGTCCGAGAATCCGGCGTTGCGGAGTTTTTTGGCGATGTCGTCGATGTTGTAGCCGTCGCGGACGTGCTCGTCGATGAATGAATGTTCGTGTTCGTCGTGTACGTCGGAGCCGCCCTGGTCGGATGGCGTGGAGATGAGCAACACGCCGCCCTTGTGGAGCGACTGGCAGAGGTTTTGGAACACTTTTTCGTCTTCCAATATGTGTTCCATCACGTCAACGGACAGTACGAGATCGTAGGTGTCGGGTTTTGTGAACTCCGTTAGGTCTGCGTATTCGAATTTCACACGGTCGCCACGCCCAATTTTCGTGAAAAACTGGTTGCAGTCGTCTATCTGTTCCTGTTTGACGTCAACGCCGAGGATTTGGGCTTTTTTCAGGTATGACGACACAAAAAAGTCGTACTGACCATATCCGCTGCCTGCATCGAGCATTTTAATCTCGTCGTTGCGGCGGCTGCGGTAGAGGTTTTTTATTTCGCGCTTGATGTACCACGCCCTGAGCAACAGGAGGTCGAGCAATCTGTAAAACAGTTTGCGCATCCACGCCGCCTTGTTGAAGATGTTGCCGAGGGTCTTTTTTACTGGATCGTACTGCATTGTTTATTCTTCGGTTGTGGTGTCGTCGGTGTTTGGGCGTTTGGCTTTTTCGAGGAGGTAGTTGATGCGCTCCGCGTAGTCGAGGGAGTCGTCGAGGAAGAATTTGAGTTCGGGGATTATCCTCAATTGATGCCTCAATTCCTTGCCGAGCGCGTAGCGGATGTCGCGTGATTTCTTTTCGATGAGTTCAAAAGTTGCCTTGCGCTTGTCGGCGGGGAATATAGAAATGTAAAGCCGCGCCTCGGCGAGGTCGGGCGTTATCCTCGTTTCTGTTACCGAAACCATCGCCCCCGGATATTCGGCGGCGTTGAAGAGGAAGTAGTTGGCGGCTTCTTTCTGTACGAGCCGGCTCACTTTATTTTGTCTTGTTGTGTCCATAAGCAATTTTAAAATTTTCAACAAAGGTAAGGATAATTTTGAGAAATGCAAAAGGGTTGTGAATAAAAAAAACACAATATCATTTTCATCATTGCTGAAACTGCACCCTGTAACTCACCATCATAAATATTCCCGGCAGGGACATTCCTGTGGGGACGAAGCGGTTGTCTTTAGTGTAACTCGATGGTAGCGAAAACTTGCCATCGTGGGTGCGAATTTTGTTGTAGGAGACGAGGACGTAGTTGTGTCTGTTGTAAATGTTATAGACGGAGAGTGCAATTTTGTGGGCGAGGTTTTTTATTTGTGGTTTTTTGAATTGGTACTCCACAGCCATATTGAGTTTGTGATAGTTGGGCAGGCGGGAGTCGTTGCGGTCGCCGTAATATGGGATTTTGTAGTTGTCATAATAATAAAAACCGACGGGCTTGGTGTAGGGGATGCCCGAATTGAAATTCCAATCTATCTTGGCGGCAAGGCGCGTGGTTATGTTGTAGAGCGTCATCAGGTGGACGCAGTGCGGAATGCTGTTGTCGGGGATGTACTCGTATTTATAGAGTTCGGGCGTGTATTTTCGAGAATAGGTGTAGGAATAATTGGCCTTCATACGGATTTTGCCGACGTTTTTTTCGGCGGAAAATTCGAGGCCTACGCTCTTGGCTTTGCCGAGGTAAAATTCGTTTTCTATCGTGCGGTTCATCAGCATATTGGCGTGCAGGCGGTATTCGGTGAGGTTGTGGAAGTATTTGTAATAGGCGCATCCCGTGATGGTCATATCCCATATCCTCGCCGTCGCGCTGAATGTGGCTGCAATGACTTCCTGCGGTTTGAAATAGTTGCCGCTCGGTATCCAAAGGTCGAGGGTGGTGAATGGGCTTATCGAATTGCTCAATAGGTGCAGGTACTGTACGTTGCGCTCGGCGGAGATTTTGAGGTCGAGACGCGGAAGTACTTTGTAAACCACTGCTACGCGGGGTTCGATGCGAAGAAATTTGTTGAAACGTCCGTAGCCATACGATGTGGTGTCCCAAGTACGGATGGTGTCGTTGAAGTAAAAACTCTTTGCCGGGCCGTAATTCTGCCAAACTGAAACCCTTGCGCCCGCCTTTACTGCAATTTTTTTTGTAACCTGAGCCTCCGCGCCGAGGTATGCCACGATGTTGTCGGCGTTGCCGGTGAGGAGTCCGCTGTTGGATTTTTCGTTGTCCAAGTAGAGCGTGGCGGGCACAAACACGTGGTAAGAATATTCTGCGCCGTATCGTATTGTAATCCAAGGCATTGCCTCCCATACAAAATCTGCCTTGTAAGCCATATTGCCAATGCGGGTGTTCCAATAGTTGGAGTGATCTTCGTTGGTGAAAATCAGGTATTTGTACTGCCCGAAATACGCCGATTCGTTCATATAATGCCTCGCACCGAGCGTGTGGTAATGGCGGATGGTGGCGGCGATGTTGCTCCAAGTGACGGCGTAGTTGTTGCCGGTTTCGAGGTTGGAGTAGTAGTCGTTGCCATTGAAAATAGAAACGTACAGGCGGTCTTTTGGCGAGATTTTGAAGTGTATCTTGCTGTGGATGTCGTAAAACGAAAAGTCGCCGTCGATGTCGAGTTGGCGCATCACCCATCCGAGGATGGATTTGCGGATGTTGGCGGTGGCTGTGATGCGGTCTTGGCGGATTGGGATTTCGGTGCGGGCGGAGAGCGTGAGCGGAGTAATCTCGCTGCTGATGCCAAATTTGCCAAGGCTGCCGTCTTTCGTGCGGATGTCGGTGATTGACGACAGGCGTCCGCCGTATTTGAGCGGGAAGTCGGATGTATATACTTCGAGCGAATTGATGGACTGCGGGGCTACCGACGAATATACGCCGAAGAAGTGCGACGGATGGTATATCGGGGCTTCGTCGATGAGGACGAGGTTTTGATCCTTGTAGCCGCCGCGCACGCTGTAAAAAGCCGAGCCGTCGGATATTCTTGTGATGCCGTGGTCGGTGGCGAGGATGCCCACGAGGTCGCCTCCAAGCACGAGGCCGGAGTATTTGTTGAAGTCGGTGGCGTTGAGCGTGCTGCTCTTGTTGAGTAGGCTCTTGGCGGCGGGCTGGGCTTTGGTGTATGTGATAGCCACGGCTTCCATTTGCTGTTCGGTGGCTTCGAGTTCCTGGTCGATGGTGAGATTGCCGGTGATGGCGGTCGTGATGTATTCGCGCCGGTAGCCGAGGTATGAGTATATGAGAGTGTAGTCGCCCTTGCGGAGTGTCAGGGTATAATAACCGATGCCGTTGGTGGCTGTGCCGAGCGGCTGACCTTCCACGCTGATTGTGGCTCCTATGAGCGGTTCGTGGGTCTGACGGTCGCGGACGTAGCCGTTGATTGAGATTGTTCGGGCGTTGTCGTCGGTGGCGACGGCGTTTACGGTCTGTTTGCGTGGTTTGAGGATTATCTGTTTTTCGGTGCGGACGTATTCGAGGCCGATGATGTCGGTGAGTTGGTCGAGGGCGGTGTTGAGCGATGTTTTGCGGATTTTGATGTCGATGATTGCCTGGTCGTCGATGAGGTCGGCATTATAGACGAAATGGATGCCGCTCTGCTCCGTGATGAGGTCGAGTACGTGGCGGAGGGTCTCTTTATGACAGGTAATGGTAATGCTCTCGCTGTTGCGGTCTGTCTGCCCGTGGGTGGCGGCGGGTAGCATCTGCAACAGTGTGGTCAGTATCAATAATATAAACAATTGTCTGCCTGTCATAGTATTAAAAATACAAAAAACATCAGGCGGCAACTGCTGGGCTGCCACCTAATGTTTTTGTTTTAGGTAAGTATGTGATGGTTTTTGGATTATTTGGCAATGTTCCAAGTGCCGTCGGCGTCTTGCGTGATGCTGATGTCGAGCGCCTGCTCTATGACATTGAAGACGGATTGGATGTCTTGTTGCTCAAATGTGCCGGTGATTTTTGCGCTGCGCACGTCGTCGGCTATTCGGTATTGGATGTTGTATGCAGCCTGCAATTGTTGCATTACCGACTCGACGGTCTGGTCGTTGAAGTCGAGTTTGCGGAGTTTCCACGCGATGCAGTTGAAGTTGTCAACGTCCCTTACTTCCATCTTGCCCGAGGCGTGGCATACCAACTGTTTGCCGCGTGTGAGGTTGCCGATGGTCTGGTGGTCGGCGTGGTTGGTTACTTCCACGTTGCCAGATGTTACTGTTACCGTGGTCGCGCCGTTGGATTCGCAGACATCAAACGATGTGCCGCGCACCGTTACCGTGAGGTCTTTGGTATCGATGGTAAACGTGCGGTCGGGGTTTTTCTCCACGTCGAAGTATGCTTCGCCTTCGAGTTGGACGTTGTATGAACCTTTCTTGCGATTGTCGGTGCAAGTGATGCGGCTGTTGCGGTTGAGGGAGATTTGCGTTGAAGTCTCCACAGTTGCCTCTATCATCTCCTGGCTCGCTACGTGCGTCTCCGTGGGTGGTGCCGCGTAGTGGTTGTACGCAAAGAGGCTCGCACCCGCAATGAGTACGATGGAAGCCGCCGCCTTCCACAGCGTCGAGAGCCTGAATGTCTTTGGCTCGCTGATGCCTGCGGCTGCCTTGAATCGCGCCCACTCGTGGTCGGTGTCGATGTCGAGCATCCTCACGTCGGAGATGTATGGTATGTCGTTGTCGTGGTTCATTTGGTTTTTATATTAGTTTCTTAGTAAGCAATAATGTATTGTTTTCTGTACAAAAATCGTACAATTCTTGTTTGTCTTTTCAATATAACACTTAATTGGGCTTTTACCCTAATATAAAATGTTGTTTTTTTAGGTTTTAGTTATCGCTTAGCGATTTTTTGGGGTGGAGACGCAAAATTTTGCGTCTCTACGGCGCGGATCCAAAAATCTTTTTTCTTAATAGTTTGAGGGCGGTTGTTATGTGCGCTTCTACGGTCTTGATGCTTATGCCGAGTTGGTCGGCGATGTTGTTGTTGCTGAGGTTGTCGTAACGGCTCATCAGAAACACTTTTTTGCTCTTTTCGGGCATTCGGTTGATGGTGTCGATGACTGCCGCTTCGAGTTCCGCAGCACGGATTTCGTTGTCAGCGTCTGAATTTTCGCTTTCTATTGTCAATAACTCTTCTTCGTCGCAGAATTTTTTATGGTCGCGTATGTAGTTGATTGATAGGTTGTGGGCTATTCTGAATGTGAGAGCCTTGATGTTGCTGCCTTCGGGAATCTCCTCGCGCTTTTCCCAAACCTTCATAAAGGCTCGGTGCGCGAGGTCTTTGGCGTCTTCGGTGTCGCGGACGTACTTGTTGCAGTATGCCGTCACAGATACGAAGTTTTGTTTGAATACGGTTTCAAATGTCTTTGTGTCGATTCCCATTGGTTATTATTTTTTGGCGGACAATATGCCCGCACTCCAACATATATTATTTTGGCAGGCAGGATGCCCGCGCTCCTTAATAGTGTATGCGGCGGAATCCGAAGATTTCGCGGACATCCTCGATTGTTTTCTGTGCGTTGACACGTGCTTTTTCTGCACCAATTTTGGCTACCTTGTCGAGGTATTCGGTGTCGTTGTAGATGTCGTTGATGCGCTCGCGGATGGGGGCAACCACTTTGATGATGTCTTCGGCGAGTTGTTTTTTCATATCGCCGTAGCGTATCGAACAGTCGTTCCAAGCCGCCTCAAAGTGTTCGATGGTGGAGCGGTCTGATACGAGTTCCATCAATGTAAACAGGTTTTGGATTACTTCGGGTTTCTCGCTGTTGGGGGCTTGTGGACCGAGGTCTGTGACGGCTTTCATCACCTTTTTGCGGATGTCTTTGTCGCTGTCGATGAGGTAGATGCCGTTGCCTTCGCTCTTGCCCATCTTGCCGGAGCCGTCAAGTCCGGGTACTTTTACGAGGTGGTCGCCAAAGGAAAACGCTTTTGGCTCTTTGAAGTATTCAACGCCGTAGATGTTGTTGAAACGGCGGGCGAATTTGCAGGTCATTTCCAAGTGTTGCTCCTGGTCCTTGCCAACGGGAACGAGGTCGGCTCTTTGGATGAGGATGTCGCAAGCCATCAGGACGGCGTATGTGAGAAGTCCGGCATTGACGTTGTCGGGATTCTGACGCGCTTTTTCCTTGAATGACACCACTCTTTCGAGTTCGCCGATGTATGCGTTCATATTCATCAACATATAAAATTCGGCGGTCTCCACAAGATCCGACTGGATGTAGATTGTTGATATTTCGGGGTCGAGGCCCGATGCTATGTACTGGCTCAGGATTTTCCTGACGTTGTTCTGGATGTCAGCGGGGTGCGGGTGTGTGGTGAGCGAGTGGTAGTCGGCTACAAAGAAATAACAATTGTAGTCGTTCTGCAATCTCACAAAGTTTCTCAGCGCACCAAAATAGTTGCCGAGGTGTAGGTCGCCCGTAGGCCTGATTCCGCTTAATACTGTCTGCATTTTATGTTTGTCAATTGTTTTTGTTTATTGGCGCAAAGATAAATATTTTTTTTATTTCGTGGGATACTTTTGAAAAAAAATGTGAGGGGGAGGGGAGGAAATTTTGCGTAAATTTTGCGGAGTGCGGCAAATTTGGTGTTATGAAAATTGCGGAGAGCGGCAAAAGTTTTGGTAATCAGTAACTTTACGAAAAATGAATATCTTTACCACAGTATTTTAAAACAAATGTCAAAAACTGGTTTGGCGCGGAGCGTGGACGAGCCACGCCCCTACGCGCAAACCTACAACATTGGTTCAGGACGGTTGCAATAATTATTAATTTTGTGGAGCAATTCTTCAGAAATCTTTTCAAGCCATTCTTTGTAACGGTCAACATCGTCTTCCCTGTTGTTAAATCTCTTGAATCATTTCATACAATGAAATTGGAACGGTTTGTTCATAACCATCAACAAAAATTTGAAAATCCTTCCCATCTTTCCTTGGTCTTACGTTTTTAATTTTGGTAGAAAAAAACGGTTGCGCTGCCTAACGTTGGACAATAATCGGGGGTAATAAAAACTTTCTCTTTTTCAAATATTATCAGAGGTTTTTTTTAGTATCCCCACAAAAATGTCCTTTTCGTTTTTCAATGTCCTCAAATCATGCTTCAAGTACAGATAGTTGACAAGAACCTCCAAATCGACCTTCTCTTGCACGGCAAACTTCGCAATATGAAATATATCTTTCCATAATGCTTTCAAGTTGTTCAAAGAAAAAAACGCCTAAACTTGATGAAAATGGCTTTGTAGTGGTGTGGGATGCGGTTGTTAAAGATTGTTAAGGAAATTGTATGCACAATGAATTCAGGGTGGGAATCGGGGTGCAAGGTAAATTGATGTAAACAAAATATTGTTAATAAAAATTTTACACCGTATCAGGCTGATATATAGTATATTATTAGTAAGGTTAATTAATTTCTTGTTAAAAAATTGAAAAAAATTTTTTTATATCAAAAATCCTCTCTAATTTAGGGAAACAAAAAAAAGCATATCATCACGGATAGCAAATCGACTGTTAATTATGAATTTACATAAAAAAATACTGATGTTGGCGTTGATGCTGATGATGTCAATCGCCACTTTTGCGCAGGCAGAGGGCGGACACGAAGCCGCCGGAGAGGGTAACGGCGAGGCGTTCAACCCAGGTCCGTTCATTATGAACCATATCGGCGATGCCTACGAATGGCACATCGCAACATTTGGCGACTTCCATCTCAGTATGCCGCTGCCGTGTATATTATATAGTGAGCAAAGCGGATTCCATATCTTTATGTCGTCCAACTTCCATCACGGACACGCAGAGTATGAGGGATTCAAGATAAGCGACTCCGACCCCACCAAGGGCAAAATCGTGGAGGTCGCTACGGGCGAGCGTCCGTGGGACTTTTCGATTACCAAAAATGTGTTTGCGATGCTGTTCAGTATGTGCCTGATTTGCTTCATCTTCATCGGTATGAGAAAATATTACCAACGCAACATCGGCAAGGCTCCCCACGGCTTCTATAACGCTGTGGAGATGTTGGTGCTCTTTGTGCGCGACGACATCGCATACGCATCTCTCGGCAAGAAAAACGGCGACAAGTTCATGCCGTTCCTGATGACAGTGTTTTTCTTCATTTTCATCAACAACCTTCTCGGTCTTGTGCCGATACTTCCGGGCGGTGCAAACCTCACCGGCAACATCGCCGTTACGTGCGTATTGGCGTTGTTCACCTTTATAATAACGACATTCTCCGGCAACAGGGAATATTGGCAAGACATCTTCTGGCCTCACGGTGTGCCGGTATGGCTCAAATGCCCGCCCATCATCCCAA
>JAGCRY010000156.1 GCA_017964465.1 Bacteroidales bacterium
CCGACAAGCCATCACAGGCCTTGTAACATTGGATTTCGGTCTCCGCGTTGACCATCATTCGCAGGTCGGCACAGAGATTGTACCGCAAGGCGGCATCGTATTCCATTTCACAAACACACAGGATGTCAAGTTGTTGGTTTCCAAAGGCTTTGCCAATCCTGTAATCAGAGATATGTATATGTTTCCTCCCCACAACGACAAACTCGAACCCGAGCGTATGATGAACTACGAACTCGCATATTTCAAACGCGCAGCCAACGGCACTTTTGGCGCAAACATTTTCATTGTTGACGGCAAAAATATGATTGCCACAGCACCGAATCCGAGCGGCGCGGGAATGTTGAACCAAAACGTCGGCGACTTCCATAATTACGGTTTTGAGGTGGAGGGCGACTACACGTTTGGCAAATGGTGGACAATCAACGCCAACTATTCGTATCTCTATATGAAAAAGCCCGTTACAGGCGCACCCGAAGGCAAACTCTACCTCGGCGCGACCTACCGCCACGGCTCTTGGAATGCAAATGTAAACATCGAAAACATTTCAGGACTCTACATCTCCACCGGCGACGACCCCGAAAAGGAAAACTACACAACGCTCAACTGTTCACTCGGCTACAACGTAAGCAAGGCTGTCCGCCTCTTCGTCCGCGCCAACAACATTTTTGCAGAGCGTTACGAAACCTACGCCGGATTCCCGATGCCCAAAGCGACATTTATGGGTGGCGTAAAGGTTGATTTTGGAAATTAACGGCACACATATTTGAAAAAAATATGTATATTTGCCGCAAAAAATGAAAATGAAATTAATAACTACAATATTTCTGCACCTTGCAACGGCGGCAATAGTCGCCGCGCAAGGCGTAGATTTTAGCACATTGACGCCAACTAACCACAAAATCGCCTTTCCCGACGGCACTACGGCGGCGTACAAGGCATACGAGCGCATCCGTTGCATCGACAATGTAATCGACACCAACTCTCAGTGTATCAGTATTTTTGTACCCAACGATGCCAAACCCGACGCGCCAATCCTCTTGAAAACTTACACCACCGACTTCCGCAGCGCAACACCACAAAAACCCTCGCCCACCGACGAAACCGGCATCGCACTCCACAACGGAATTGTGGTTTGCATTGCAGGTTGCCGTGGTCACAACTCAATGCAAATCAACACCATAGAAATACAAACCAACGGCAAGAAAAAGAAGAAAAAGAAATCGTCAACGGAGACCGACGTCGCCTACTGCGGCAAACTTCCCGCGCCGCTCATCGACCTCAAAGCCGCCGTGCGCTATCTCCGCGCCAACGACAGCCAAATCCCCGGCTCGTCCGAAAAAATAATCGCCTCCGGCTATATGGCGGGCGGCGGACTTGCGGCACTTTTGGGCGCAACAGCCGACAATCCGTTTTTTGAACCGATGCTCAACGAAATCGGCGCGGCAAAATCCTCCGACAAGGTTTTTGCAGTGGCTTGTTTTGCGCCGCTCACCGACCCGAGCAACGCCTCGAAATCAGGCGAATTTCTTATGGAAAACCGTGGCGATTATGCGCGACAGATTGATTCGCTCACATTGTTGATACCCGAATCTGAAACGCCGTTGCTCTCCAAAAATTATCGTAAATATCTGAAAGACATTATGTTTGAATCCGTGCGCGAGGCGTTGACAAATCACATAATCATCGACGAGGATATGGGACCCGATTATTATTTGGACACTCGCGACCCCGACGATTTGTCGGAATATATTGTGAATTTCGACATTGATAGGTACATCGACGCGCTCCGTCCGCTCGCCCCCAAAAGCGGCTTCAAACAATATTTCAACACTCTCGCCACAAAATCCTACGGCGACAAATCAGACAAAGATTATCCATTGATAATCAGGCAAATGAACATTGCGACACACCTCGCCTCCCCCACTCCATCAACGCCTAAAAAATGGCTCATCCGCCACGACGCATTCGACGCATCAGTGCCAATCACCGAAAGCATCACCCTATACACGATGCTCTCAAATTCGTGCATCGACGTTGATTTTCAAGTGCCGTGGTATGGCAAATATGATTACAGCGAGATTATTAAATGGATTTTGGGACTGTAATTTTACCCATTTGCGTAACTATGCATTCCACCGAGGAAATAATTTACGCCAAAATAAGTCATCAAAACCGTGAGGAATGCGAGGATAAAAAAGAGGTGCATACGGCGTTGATTTTGCAGGAATTTGAGCGAAAAGCGATGAAAACCAACGGCATATACCATAAATGTAATCAACGCCCAAGTCTCTTTCGGATCCCAACTCCAATATCGTCCCCACGAAATATTTGCCCAAACTGCGCCCAAGAAAATGCCTATACCTAACAGAATTTCAGCGGGATAGAGCATTATGCGGCTGAGGACGGTGAGTTGCGAGAGTTTTTCTTCATTTTTGATGAAAAACGAAAAAATTCCATTGAAAAATGTGAACGCCAACAGCGAATATGCAATCATAATTGTGGAGACGTGCGCACTCAAAATCGGCGAATTTAATACAGGCATCAACGGCGTAATTTGCGGATTTCTTTGTCCAAGCCAAGCCACCAAAAGCGTAAAGCCCGAAATCAAAAAACCAAACGGCGTAAGTATCTTGATTTTGTTGCCGAAAACCAATGCTAACATCATAATTACCAACGACATAAAGAGCATTGTCTCGTAACCATTGCCCATTGGTACTCGCCCCGAAATATACCACCGCAAAATGTATCCGCAAAGGTCAAAAACCAATGAAATCATCAACAAAAATCTCAATGTTTTGAACACTTTTTGGGGAAATTGTTTGGCAACAATCATTATCAAAAATGCCAAAAATCCAATTGTGAGATTTGCCATAAAAAGTATTTTGGCAAAGTTGACCTTGTTGTAAAAAATCTCTGCGCTAATCTTTGATTCTGAGATTTTTACGTCAGATTCTTGAAACAATTTTCCGCTTGTAAGCATCAATATTAAACCAACTTTTTCATCAGTTTCGCGGACGGCTTTGGTGATTTCCAACGAATTAAGGCGGTAGTTTTCGTTTTCATCAAAAAGGTCGGCAAACGATGCGTATTTTTCAACGCCAAGTTGCTGTTGCAGAGCCTTGTCCTTGATGAGAATCATCTTTTCGTCTTTCCATACTTCGGGACGGTAAATCCATCCGCAAACCACCTGTTCGGCAGTGAGATTGTAATACGAAGGCTTGCCGTAAATCTTTGATACAAAATCTCTTGC
>JAGCRY010000009.1 GCA_017964465.1 Bacteroidales bacterium
CACACCCGAAAGCATTATCAAATTGTTGAACTCTCTTATAATGTAATCGCTATGCGTACTGATTACGAGTTTGATACCCATATTCACCATCTGCGCAAAAATTCGTGCAAGCAAAATTTGATTGTCGGGATGAAGATTCATCTCCGGCTCGTCGATAATAAGAGTATCTCCTTTCTTGACAATATATTTTAAATATAGTACCAAACTCGACATAGTTTTTACAATCGACGACGACAATTGTATTGGAAGTGCAATATTATCTCCCACAATGAACTCAACACCACCATATTGAGATATTTCTATCCGACCGCGTAACAATTTTTCCAAATCAGATGCAACATCATAAAAATCTCCCCTAAATTTTATGACATTTAACAAGTCGCTTGCCACTTTGAGACCGTTCCTTACTGCCATTGGATAGCGACGAGAATTATTCATCAATACTTCTGATAAATTAACATTATTTTTATCCTTCAATGCCATTAATTTATCTACTAAATCGTTTCTATTTATAGATAATTCTCTTTCAAATGTATATATAGAATTTCTTTCGACTGTAAAAATCCGAACGTTAAATAATAATTTTACACATCTTGATAAAGCAAATAATATTTTTGAAGGAGAAACCTTTTCTACAATCAACACATCATTTTGCTTAACAATCGTGAAGTAATTTTTTAAATCTTTACTAATGATTTCTATATCACTGTCGCTAAATGATAAATCAACGATTGTATTGTTAAATCTCTCTAATACGAAATCATCTGAAACTCCAAAAATATTACCTAAATTACGTTTCAATATATCTTCAATTGCTTTTTTAAACACGACCAAAATATCCGATAGAGAAATTGTCTTTGTTAAATTATTAAAAGTCGTCAGTGTTGTATACGCAAAAGATACTTCATTATTTGCTATGGCATCCAACACATACGCCACATACGTTTTGCCCGTCCCATTGGGACCGCAAAACAATGACAGCGGCTTTTGTGTATCAAATTCAATGTGCCGCACCACTCCGAGATTGTCGATCGTTATTTTCATTTTCTTGTTTTTTACACCGCAAATCTAACACTTTTTTATTATATAAACAAACAAAAATAACCGCCGCCCGAAAAAAAAATTTCCGGGCGGCGGCACAAACAATAATCTCAACTCTAATAATCCCTAATCAATCTTTCTTATATCTTCTTTCCTCTTTAATCTTTCCTCTTTAAATCTTTCCTCTCTCCTCTTTCCTCTCAAAATCTACTCCACGTACTGCTTTATCAGCCTTACCATCAAATCTGCAAGGTGTTCCACTTCGTAATCGCCGACGGAAGCCTCGATGTGAGAACCACCGATGCCGCTGTGGTCGGTCAGGAATACGTATGTGCCGCCTGTGGCAAGGTCAAAGAACCTCAACATAAATTCTGTGTCCTTGTCAACGCCGCTCGCCGCAACAGGAATTACCTTGATGCCGTTTTTAGCAAAGAGAGCAATGGACTTTTGAAGGCTTGCAATCACTTGCTCATAGTGGTGCGCGGGCGCGTCGAGAACGAGGAACGCAATGCGGGCGCGTGCCGATTCGTCCCATGACAGGTTTTGAAGCGACTTTTCGAGCGCGGTGTGCACTGCCTCGGGATAATCGCCGCCGCCGTCGGCACTTTGCTCCGACACAAACTTCTGTGTTACAGCCACATCGTCGGCAAAATCATTGTGACGCGTGAGATACTCGTCGTCTTCGTCGCGGTAAAAGAGTGCGGCGGTGCGGAGCGTAACTTTGTGGCTTGCTCCGGCGTGGTCTATGATGTAGCCAAGGTCAGAAATCAAGAAATCGATTTCGTCGCCCATAGAACCCGTTGCGTCAACAATGAATGCAACGTCAGCCTTGGCTTCGGGATGCTTGATTTCTTTTCTGAGAATTACATTGAGATTGAGCGCGGTGTCCTGTTTTGTGGTGAGTTTGAGTGTAGTGACGATGGCTACACCGTTGATTTTCAGGGAATAGTCGCTGGCTTCGAGATTGTCGGTCTTGCCGTCAAAGAGGTCAATCCAACAATATGCAAGTCCCGAATTGTCGGTCTTTGCGGCATATTCCGACGCCTCGCCCTTGAAGAGTTCCACGGGAACATTGGCAATTGCATTGCTGTCGGCATCCACAACCTTGACCGCAACAAGGTTTTTGGGGCTGAATTGCCAGTAGTCGGGCTTGTCGTATAAATTGTTGTGATTGAGGAGATTGCGCCAGAACTTCCAGTTGTCCAAGTCGTTCCACTCGCCTGCGGTCAGGCGGTTTGACATTCGGTCGTTGGGATCGCCGGCCTTATCGCCACCACCATTGAAACTTGACCCCTCGCCGCTTGGCGACATTCCACCCATTTCTGATGCGTCACCTCTATCGCCTCCAGCACCATTATACACTTCATATTCTCCACTCGAAGGATTGTAATACACGCCGCCATTGCTTGGGCTGTCGTCATCATCGTCTGCGGAACAGGAAACGAACAGCGAACAAATCGCAAGTCCCGCAACGAACAAGAATTTTGCTTTCTTTTTCATGTTGTTACTTCTTTTATGTTAATAATAAGGTTTTCATCTTTTATAACACCCAAAAAGCCTGAAACCCTAAACATATTTTCACAATTATTCTTTTTCCCGAAATCTCAAAATTTCAATACTATGATAATTATTGCGCCGCCACGCCGCCGGAATGTGTCGTAAAATCAATAACAATTTTTATAATGTAGGCAGCAATAACCGCACAGAACAGGCACCAGAAAATTACGATGATACGCTTTTTGCGCTTTTTTTCGGCGGCGACAACGGCTTTGAGCTGCTTGATGTATTCCATTACGTCAGGATAATCGCCAAACTGCACCTCAGAACTCATAATGAGCCTGTCCAATTTGTCACTTGTAGCAACCCTAAAGTCCGAGAAACTTGTACTCCCCTTGCACAACAAAACCACCCCGAAAAAAACCAGGACAGGAGCTATATAGCACTGCGATATAGTACCCATGTCTTCTTTTCCACTGAACAAGTCCACAATCATCAGCACTCCAAATAATACCATTAAAATCGGAAGCGCGCTTCGGAACAACTCGCCAAAACTATTTGGGGAGCATTTTTTGTAATGCTCCAGATAAGCCTCCAAACTCTCCATCTGCTCATGGAATATTTTCTTTATATTAACAGCCATAACCTATTGTATTTTAGAACGGAATTACTTAAATCAAACGCAAAAATGGTAGTATCATAATTGCAACCATCAGCGCGGCAAGCAAAGCACGGTTTCGGTTGCGAACCTTCTTGAAGCCATCAATTTCTGAAGCATAATCCTCAAGAAGTGTTTTTGCCTCGGTATGCGCGCCATAAATAGTGGACACCTGACGCTGGTATCTTTCGTATGCATGCATGGCGTCAAAATACACCTTGTCGGCAGCATGAACCGGCGACTCTACATCCTGTACGGTAAACATATAAAAATACGTAATCTTCGCCAGATACTCGAAAATTGGTTGCACATTAAAAGTGAATACGTCCATGCCGTCGAAATCTGCTTTTGGGCGCGACTGATTCTTGTCGCCATAAACTACGGCAAGCGTAAGCACGGCAATAGGCAGCATAGATACCGACATGCACAGATACTCTCCGTTGTTGGACAACAGACAAAGCACAAAAAACACCGATGCAAAATAGAAAAATATCAAGTTAAGCCTGTGTTTCAACACCATCCAGAATGACGGACGCAAAGTGCCCTTGAGCTTGTTGATATTTTCGTTGATATTGTCAATCAGGTTTTTGATGTTTTGCGACGACTCCTGATCCTTATGGAACACACGTCCGCAATATGAGCAGACATTGCTGATGAGCGGCATCGGTGCCCCACATTCGCATCGGGTGCGGTATTGCCGCTCGTCGGCGGTCTGACGATTTTCGGCGCGGATGATTTCTGCTGCATCTCCGGAAATATTTACCGTTTTCACAGACTTTGTTTCCTCATGATACAGGCTCTGTCCACAATGCGGACATTCGTCAGCAATAAGCGGGACAGGCGCACCGCACTTAGGACAGTTGGTGAGCTGCTCCTTTTGATAACTCTTGAGCCGCTCTGACACAGCGTCGGAAATATACCTGTCGATTTCCTGAAAAGTCGCTCCCTCCTGCATCGCCGTCTCCACGATGACCTGCCGCTCCTTGTGTGTGATTATGCGGTCTTGAAGCGCAAGGGCAACGAGTTTTTTTACCTTATTTGAAATTGCCATAATAATTCCGGAATTAATTATCAGATGCAAATATAAAAATTTTTTTTCGTTACGGCAAAATTTTTTTCCTCCCCCACCCCGACAGCATCCAAAAGATTATTGTGGCGATAACAATGATTATGATAAATAGAGGAAGAATTATTGAGGATTTTTTGGTAGTGTAACCGTTATAACGATATCACGTAATTATCGTTATAACGTTGTCCTACCCCCCAAAAAAACTACAAACTCCTTGTACCGTTGCATTGCGGATAAGTCGAGCAACTCCAAAACTCTTTTCCTGAATTGACACCTTTTTTGGCAACACGTTTGAGCATTGGTTTTCCGCATTTTGGACACATAGGGGCATCGTTTTGAATACTTTTTTCTGTTCGATAGGCAAGCCTCTCCGCTGTCAAAGCCTCTGTGAAACCGCCTGTTTCGCGGAACGTATCAACTTGATTGACAATCTGTTTGCTAAGCATCATTATAAGACGGTTACAAAGAATCAATAGACAATTGGCTTCGATAATTGAATCATTGGAATTGAGCCAATTATCAAATTTGTGTTTCTGATTCAAAATATGAATGCCGCTAAGATGTTGGACATCATCTTTATATGTCGGTCTGTCAAGGTGAACAGAACAAACCTGCTTGTATTCTTCCGATTTTACCGACCAAGGGATTTTTTCGCGCAACAACAACCAATTGACATAATCATTCGCCAATTCTGCAAGACTCGCCCTCGCGACATCCGTAAGTTTCATTTCTGTTTCCTTCGATGTAGAATGCCGCGAATTCCCTTCAGCAATGTTGGCGGGGACTGAACGTGCTGCCTGAGTCATTTGGTCGTACTGACGGCCACACGGGTCATTGCTGCGGTTGAGGTATCGCTGACAAAAATTCTGCGTCCCTAATTGGATTATGTTTCCCATCACCCAGGTATCCAACCAATAATATCCAAAATTATTAACTTGCATCATTATAATTCAACTCTTTCTATTTGAAGACAATTCTAATAAAATAACGCTGATTTGTCAGAATATATTATTTAACGAAAATCTAAAATTTTTTGCAGAAATATTTTTGGTAGTTAGCCATAATAATCATACCTTTGTCACAAAATAAGCATAAAACATGGACACAAAACCTCGTTTCTATTACCTTGACAATCTGAAAGTTGCACTCACGGTGCTTGTTATCTTCCACCACGGCGGCATTGCATACGGCGACGGCGGCGGATGGGCTTACACGCCAAGTAACAGCGCAGAGTTTATGCCGTGGATTTGGCACTTTTTCAGCACCAACGCGGCGTTCTTTATGGGGCTGTTTTTTATGATTTCGGGATATTTTGTGCCAAGGAGTTACGACCGTCAGGGATTTGGCACTTTCATCGGCAAAAAAGCGATGCGGCTGCTGATTCCAACGGCGATAATAACGTTGCTTTTTTCGCTCGCGACTCATCAGTTGGAGGTGGGACATACGTGGTTTTTGGAAAGCCTGTTTCTATTTTGCCTTATTTACGCACTTATTAGGCTGATAATCAAGCCGTTGAAAATCGACAAAACCCCTACCCTACTTTTTATGGCGGCGATGGCGGCGGTGATGGGCGTAGGCTCGTATTTCATCAGGCAAGCAAGCCCGCAGGACAATTGGATTTGGCTGTTGGGCTTTATCAAGATTGAACCGGCGCATTATCTGCAATACGTGATGATGTTTTCATTGGGCGTAATTGCCGGACATTCAGACGGTTTCAACAAAATGACTGACCGCACAGGTTTCGCGGCGTTGATTATCGGCGTGGCGTTATGCATCGGCAATTATCTGCGCTGCGGGGACGCTTGGGACGGGTTTGTATATCGGTGGTTTGGGATTTACGAATCAGTTTTGTGCGTGTTCCTTTGCTACGGGTTGGTTTGGCTTTTCAGAAAATTCTTTTATAACACCAGCAATTTTTCGGCGTGGTGCGCGGCACAGGCCTTTGGCGCGTACATCGTCCATCTGCCGCTGATGCTGATTTTCCAAAACATTTTCGACGGGCTGTGGATTGGCGCGTTTGGTAAGTTTCTGTTTATCAGCACAATAACTACGATTGCATCGTTTGTTTTGACATGGGGACTCAGGATGATTCCAGGGGTGAAGAGGGTGCTATAACTAAAATTTAATTTTGCTCGTAATAATACGAATAATCAATGCCTTTCATATCATCGGGAGCCTCAAATTTGAACCCGTGAGTGGCACTCACAAGTTCAACCCCTTGCGAAGCGAGTTTCTTTTTTAGCCACCGCCAATAATTGCCCGCTTTGGTGTAATCGGGTTCATTATTGATTGCGCGTACAATATCCGTAGCGGAAAAATACCATTGATTTTCCGCCTCACTCCAAACAGCGCGGACTTCGCAGTCGTTGAAGAATCGGATAGAGAGTTTTGTGGACATAGTTATTTATTAAATGTTTTATTCATTGTCAAAAGTAATTAAATGTTTTGAAATGGCAAAATAATTCTTGTTTTTCTGCAAAAACTCCCTCCCCCTCCCCCGCCCTACCAAAAGATTATCGGCGCGGTAACAATGATTATGATAAATAGAGGAATGTTAATGGACGGAAAATTTTGGCTTTATATTTTGGTTGTTGAAAATAAATCCCCTTTTTAGCGTTTTACGTAGTCGATTATTCAAAAAATAATTTCTATATTTACGCCGCAAAACCAATAACACAAACCAAATGGAAAAATTTCAGCAATTTTTAGCACAATATATCGACGCCGTGTCTGAAGGCGGCGAGTGGCAGGACGACGGCAACTTCAAAAATGCCGCCCTCACAAAATATTGGGAGCATCTTTTGGACACAAGGCTCTCTAATTTCGGATTCCTTATCAACGTCAACATCGCTCCGACGTTACAACAAAACGCAGAGCACTTCGTCAATCTCCCAAACAAGGCAGCCACGGCGGAATATTACAGCGACAGCGAACACGCCGTAACTATTTGCATAAACAAAAACCAAATCGCAGAAAATATCCATCAGGGACCTCTGCCGAAAACTTTCGACGAGGTCTCGCAGTTCCTCGCAAAAATCATCCACCAACAGGCTCTCAACTCCAAATACAAAACTCTTTTCGGCGACTACAATGAAAGGCTCAAAGAAATTCAGAGCATCAGGCAGGCGTCGCTCCTGCTCGGCCATGACACTTTCGACCTCATGACCGCAATCCAGCACATCTGCGACTCAATACCACTCGCCATGCAATTCCCAAAATACGCAATGGCTCGTATCGAATATGGAGATAAAGTGTGTGAGACAAAACAGTTTGAGCGTTGCGGCAAAGGCATGAAGAAAAACTTTGAAGGCGCAAACGAAACGCCCGGCTGCATCGAGGTCTATTACCGCGACGGCTCGCCCGCACATGAAAACAGCGACCCGTTCTTATTGGAGGAGCATTATCTCCTGGCATACCTCGCGGTCATGATTTCGGGAGCGACATACATGGACGCCATGAAGACTTTGAAAAAATTCAACGCCAAACGTATGCGCGAACTCGAAGCCATAAACCGCACAACCGCCATCATAAAGGAAGGGCGCGACATCGACCACACTCTCAATGTCATCTGCTGCATCCTTCCCAAAGCCATGCAATATCCGCGGCACGCCTGCGCACGTATCCGCTATGACGGTAAGGAGCACACTTCGCCAAACTTCACGCTCACTCACCGAAGCATCCGCGAACAGTTTGTCTCCATCGACAGCAACAAGGGCAGCATTGAGGTTTTCTACACAAAGGAACTCCCCACTGAAGACAACGGCCCCTTCCTCAAGGAAGAATGTGAACTTTTGACAAACATCGCAAGGCTCACAGCAGGTTTCATAAACGACACCATAGGACGCGACATGCTGTTCCGCACGACGGCTATGGGAAACTTAGAGAAAAAGGAAGACCTTCTGCGCCGCAAACTTACTGAAAACCATCAGCCGCTCCAGAACTACTTCAACCAGCAAATGTTGGACAAGTACATTTATTTGGACATGATGAAATTCAAGGTTAAACACGTCCTTTTCGTGGCTACATTGTACGACGCATTCTGCCTTGAAAACGAGGACTCTTTCTTCGGACGTTTCATGGGCGACGTGATGCAGTTCAGCCTCTATGTCATGCCGAGGATTACGGGCGTGAGCTGCGCCGAGGACGCCATTGCAACGATGGAAAACTCAAACATCGATCTCGTAATCATCATGCCAAACGACGCGACAAAAGCCGTCGCCCTAAGTGAAAAAATCCGTGAAATCAGCCCCTCAGTGCCAGTCTATCTGCTTGTAAACAGGAAAAACGAGGTGCTCAAGTATGAAGAAATCGTAAACACATCAAGCTCCATCAACAAACTCTACACATGGAACGGCGACTCTAACATCTTCTTCACAATCGTCAAGGCTTTCGAGGACAGCATCAATGTTGAAAACGACACGCAGGTCGGACTTGTGAAGGTCATATTGCTCATTGAGGACTCGCCGGTGTATTATTCGAGATATTTGGAAATTCTGTACGCCACAGTCTTCGGACAAGTTGCGGAACTCATACCCGAAGTGGAGAAAAACGAAATCGACAAAATCGTTAAGATGCGTTCACGCCCAAAAATCCTCCACGCCCGGAATTATGAAGAAGCCATCAACATCTTCAACAAATACCGCGACAACCTCATGTGCGTCATCAGCGACATTGAGTTTGAATGGGGCGGCGAAATAGACCACCATGCGGGATTCAAGTTCCTGAGGCACATGCGCAGCCTCCAATACACCGTGCCGGTAATCTTCCAGAGCACCGAACAGCCCATGAACCTCGCGCCAGACCTCTACAAAGACCCGAAACTCTATTTCGTCAACAAAAACAGCCCTCGCCTACTCAATGAAATCCGCCACTACCTCAAACGCTACATGGGCTACGGCGAGTTCATTTTCAAGACCGCCGACGACAAGATAATCGGCAGGGCTCACTCGCTCAGGGAGTTTGAGAACCTATTGAAGGAAGTACCGGCAGACTCGCTTTTCCGTCATGGAAGGAAAAACCAGTTTTCAATATGGCTCATGGGACGCGGCGAAATCCAACTCGCGCAGGAGTTCAAGAAATTCCACACCGACACCGAAGAGGAGGCTGAAGACCTTCGCACAGTTTTACTCGACGCAATCACAAAATACCGCAAGGTAAAAAAACGCGGCAAAATCCTTTCATTCGACGAGACATCGAGCATCGACGAGCGCAACATTGTGACGCTTGCGCCCGGCTCGCTCGGCGGCAAAGGGCGTGGCATTGCATTCATCGACACCGTAATCTACAACCTCGCCGAGTCGCCGCTCACCGAGCGCATAAACATTTGGGCGCCGGTGACAATGGTGGTCGGAACTGAAGAATTTACACATTTCATTTCACGCAACGGTCTGTTTGACAAGGCGATATACGACCAGACTCCATACAAGGAACTTAAACTCCTATTCTGGAACGGACGCCTCAGCGACACCCTTCGCGAGCGCATCGCCATCATACTCAGCCAGACCGACAACCCTCTCGCAATCCGCTCGTCAAGCACGTCGGAAGATTCTGTGAGCCAGCCGTTTGCGGGTGTGTTCAGCACTTTTGTAATCCCCAATGAAAAGGACAACAAGGCGGCTACACTCGAACTCGTCTGCCACGCCATAAAACTCATCTACGCCTCGATGTATTCAGACACGGCACGCCGCTATTATGACACGGTGCACCACAACATCGCCGAGGAAAAAATGGCGATTGTAATCCAGGAAGTCGTGGGCAGCAGGTTTGGAAATTATTTCTATCCCCACATCAGCGGCGTTGCGCAGTCCTACAACTTCTACCCCGTCGCAAACATGAAACCCGAAGAGGGTTATGCAGTTGCGGGATTGGGTTTGGGATGTTATGTTGTAAACGGATGGCCTTCATACAGATTTTCGCCGATGTATCCCGAAGTCTCCATGTACACCAAGGACGACCTTCTCAACAGCACTCAAACCAAATTCTACGCCCTCGACCTCTCTCTCAAAGAAGTTGACCTGCTCAACAAGGGCGAACTTGCAGCCCTGAAACTCCTCAACATCTACGAGGCTGAGAAACACGGCTCTTTGAAACATTTGGCGTCTGTCTATAACCCCGACAATGACACCTTCTCGCCCGGTCTTGATGAATACGGACCGAGGATTGTGAATTTTGCGGACGTCCTTCAATACAACTACTTCCCACTCGCCGAAGCCATCAGCAAAATCCTCGCAGAAGTGAAGGACGCATTCGGCTCGCCTGTGGAGATTGAATACGCCGTGAACCTCAACAAAGCGAAAAACGGCAAGCCGACATTCTACCTCCTGCAAATCAAGCCTATGGTGGGTTCTTTCGACACAACGGACATCGACCTGACGCAAATCGCCGCATCGCCCGACACTTTGTTATACACAAACCAAAGCCTCGGCAACGGCGTAATCGACACAATTACAGACGTGATTTACATCGACGAATCTAAGTTTGACAAACTCGCCACAGTGGAAATGAAGCGTGAAATCAATTACCTCAACTCGCTCCTCGGCGACGAAAACCGCAAATACATCCTCATCGGACCCGGACGTTGGGGCACGAGCGACCGTTTCCTTGGCGTGCCGGTGCAGTGGTCAGAAATCAACAACGCCGCAGTAATCATTGAGACAAGTCTCGACGGCTATCCATTGGATTTCTCCAACGGTTCGCACTTCTTCCACAACATCACGAGTATGAACGTCGGCTACTTCGCCATCAAGAAGGAAAACCGCAACTGTTACCTCCGCCGTGAAATCCTCGCCGCCCAGCCTTTGATTCAAAGCACCAAATACTTCCGCCACGTCCGCTTCGCCGAGCCGCTGCGTGTAGTAATGAACGGCAGCAAGAATGAGGCGGCGATAACGATGGGCAATGCATAATGGATAATGCATAATGCATAATTGCCATTCGGATATTTAACTAAACAAAACTACAACCATCATAATGCAATAATTAAAAATGAAAATTCTTTTTGTATGCTTAGGAAACATCTGCCGCAGCCCGTTGGCGGAAGGCGTGATGAAAAAAATGTGCGCCGACAGGGGTCTTGATTGGGAGATTGATTCGGCGGGATTGATAGACTACCACAAGGGCGAACTGCCCGACCCGCGCATGATAACCACGGCTGAACGCCATGGCTACAAACTCACTCACCGCTCGCGCCCTGTGAAGACTGCGGATTTTGAAAAATTCGACTACATAATCGGAATGAGCGACTACATCAACACCCGTATAGTGCGTGATGCGCCACACGTGCCGTTCCACGCCAAGATAAAAAACGTCGCCGAATTTTTCATCGAAACAAAAGACTACGAAGAAGTGCCAGACCCATACTGCGGCACGATGATGGATTTTGAAATTGCAGTGCGACTAATTGAGGACGCCTGCAAGGGAATCTTGAAAGAATTTGCGTAAATATTCTTTTTGAATATAAATTTTATTTCTGTTGGATTGGGGCGAGACGATTTACTGAAACAATGTTTGAAATTTCGTTTAGCTCTTGGGAAAGTTTTTCGAGGGACGCCGTGTCTTTAACCATCATCTTGATTATGCCGGTGAAAACATTGTCATGGGAACTAATCGTGAAAGACTGGATGTTTATCCTCCAACTGTCAATCAACACTGAAACATCCCTGATGATGCCCTGTCGGTCTCTTCCAAGTATCTGCACTGTAGTAATCATAGGATCGAGGTCGTCGCCCCATACAACACTTGCAGTATGCTTTCCATCCGTCGCCAACTGGCTCTGCGCGTTCACACATTCCCTACGGTGGACATAAAGCACATTGTCACTATCCAAAAACGCCACAGCATCGTCCCCACATATCGGACAACAACAACTCGGCGCCATGAAATGCACTCGACGGTTTATGGTGAAAGGTACTTTGTTGCTTATCTCCGGCGGAATTGAGGTTGTGCCGCCGCCGATTTGTCCCGTGATGGATTTGTCTTTGGAGGCATGTCGGTCGTTCCTTAATATCTTGCGCAAATCCACCGCCACTTTTTCCACATCTTGCATTGCAAGCTCATGGTTGGCAATCTGCCTGTACATTTCCTCCGTGCTGTAGAATTGATAGTGCTTGATGAGTTCCTTTAGAAGAATGAAATCGGGAATGATGTTGCGCTCATACATATAATTATTGAAAATCACCTTGCCAATCTCGATGGGGCTCTTTGTGGTGTCGTTGGTTGGGGTTCGATGGAAATATGCATTGAGTTTTGCTTTCGCCCTGTCTGTCTTCACGAAATGCAGCCATGCCTGTTGAGGCCGCGCACTCGGGGATGAAAAGATTGTGACTTTGTCGGCAGTGTTGAGTTTATAGTCCAGCGGTACAAATTTTGAACCTACGTATGCGCCTACGCAGTGGTTGCCGACGTCTGTATGGACGCTGTACGCAAAGTCGAGGACTGTGGAGTCCACCGGAAGCTCCTGGATGTCGCCTTTGGGTGTGAAAACGTAAATCATCCTCTGCTCCGACATTGTAAGGTCGTGGAACCTCGCTAACAAATCCTCTGCCGGTAGCCCGACGGACAATTCATTTATTTTTGTCGTCAGGTCGAGAAGTCCTTTGCGTTGAGGATGGACTCTTGAATATCCTTTGTGCGCCACCATGTCATTATCGTCGGTGATTATCTGCACCTCAATCCAATGCCCATGATAATTTACCTGGAAGACGAGAGCCTTGAATCCGTTTTTCTTAGGCTTGATTACGAAATCGCGCCTGAAACCGTCACGCTCGGGGAAGTTACAAATTATTGCGGAATAAATCGAATAGTGCTTGCCAACCGTCACCTCGTTGCTGTCGCCGTCGGATTCGGGGAACACAATCCTCACGGCTTCATAACTGATGTCCTCGATGGGAATGCCGGCGTTCTTGTTCTGTGAAACGTAATAATAGGATTTAATTTCGGTTGTAATCTTGCATGTCGTGCCTGTGTTTACAAGTATGCGCATCAGGTCTTTCTTAAAATCAGTGACGACCGGGTCTTTAATCCTGCGCAACGCCGTAACTTCTTTTACAACTGAGGCGTACTGTTGGGGCTGCGCAAACCTGAATGATGAATCTTCGAGTTCTTTCTTTATGTCATAAAGTCCAAGCTGATAGGCAATCGGAACATATACATAGAGGTTTTCACCCGCCTTTATCTGTATCGTTCCCTGCGGCATTCCCTCCATCGTGCGCATATTGTGGAGGCGGTCGGCGAGTTTAATGAAGACAACCCTCGGGTCATGGGGAATGGAGAGCAACATCTTTTCAAATGTCGCCGACTGCGCGTTGCTTTTCGCATTATATACGTTTGTGATTTTCGTAAGACCCGCCACGATGTCCGCGACATCGCTGCTGAAACGTTCAGTGATGGTCTCGAGGGTATAATGTGTGTCCTCCACGACATCATGCAACAAAGCCGCAACGACCGACACCACGCCAAGCCCAATCTCGTTCGCAACAATCAACGCCACAGACACAGGGTGTACGATGTAGGGTTCGCCAGTAGTCTTGCGCCTCTGCTCGCGGTGGGCTTCGAAGGCGAAATCGTATGCGTTCCTTAGTTGTTCCTCAATCTCTGCGGTCTTAAAGCTATTGTTAAGACTGTTGTAAAAATATGAGTATAGCTCCTCCTTGTATTGAGCATCAAATTGTATAAGATTTCCATTACCTTCCATAGCCGTGATTGTTTGTCTGATTCTTAAATAAAAGTACCTGAGCCGAAACTTGCCCATGCAAGGAGTCCTTGCTCTATCGTGAGGGAAAATTAGAAATAATAATTGTACTTTTTACAAACATAACATTAACTTTATGTTAATAATTGTTTCACGTACACCATACGTAAAACACTTATTTAACTTCACCAGCCCATACGTGAAACACTTACTTAACGTTATTTTTCACACACCTGAACCCGATGCTGCCCCTACCGAATCCTGGACGCTCATAATCGCGGAATGTCTTGGGGTTGAAGTCCTCGTCCATGGAAGTTCCACCCCTAACGGTCTTGAACTCACGGACTTCATGGTGTTCGGGGTTTCGGGCGACGGAGTTTTGATAGGCGTTACCGCTGTAGGAGTCTGAAACCCATTCACGACCGTTGTCTGTCATGCCATAAATGCCGAAATTGTTTGGAGTTCCATTTCTGACGCCATGATAATATTCGCCGGTTGTCTCCTGAGCGTCGCCAAATGCATATTCCCATTGAGCCTCCGACGGCAGGGACTTTCCGACCCACGCCGCGTAGTCATTCGCGCCATACCATGTCACGCCAAACGCCGGATAGTCCTCAAAACCCTTTTCCACAGAATACCAGTCCGACTTCTCGTCATATTTTATGCGGCAGTTCGGGCTGCCGATGCAGATGCGGGAATGGCCCTCAAGGTCTTTTGAGCCTTTCAGGTTAAGGAAAATGACATATTGAGAGTTGCTGACTTCGGATTTGTCGATATAGAAGGAATCGAGGCGGACGGTATGCGACGGCTGCTCGTTCACAGGCCCGTCATTGCGCCCCATCATGAAAAATCCAGGCTCCATGCGCACCATGCCGGAATATGAATCGCGCATGACCCTGCTCTTGTCCTGGCAGATGTTCATCATGTCGCGACATTCATGGTCGTCACGGTTTTTTTGCGACACGAGGGCATAATGCACGTATGCCTCGTCATATCTCCGCCCGTCATAGCAAACGTCGCCGCTGTCCTTGTGAGTTTTGCAGAATACGGACAATGTGTGCATAATCTGCACGCTGTCGGCGGAGACTGTGCCGTCGCCGTCATGGAAGGACGCATATTCAAACTGGAAAGCCGCAGCCTTATAGTCGCTCGCACGGAAATACTGTTTGCCTTTCTCAAAATAAGTCCGTGCGCTCGCTTTTGGAGCCGCCTCGATGGTCATGGAAATCCCGACCAAAACCAAAAGTAAATAAATATTTTTCATTTTCATGGCACCGAACTTTTTTCATTTTTCATTGACCCAAAGTTATACAAATTTTACATCCCCACCAAAAAAAATATACAATTTTTTAACATTAAATATGATTTTTTTTGCAACTTTCCCCGATGTAAAATTTTCTTTACTAAAAATCTGCATTACAAATATCCCATACGCGTTTGCTCATTAGAAAATATTTTCTTAACTTTGTGGCGACTAAATTTCATAAAATGAGAATAGACATCATAACAGTATTGCCGGAACTTTTGGAGAGTCCGCTCAACCATTCAATCATCAAACGCGCCCGCGACAAAGGCCTTGCGGACATCAATATCGTGAACCTCCGCGACTTCACGACCGATAAGCGGCGCACCGTCGATGACTACCAGTACGGCGGCGACGCGGGAATGGTCATGATGATTGAGCCGATAGACAAGGCGATTTCATTCCTCAAATCGCAGCGCGACTATGACGAGGTTATTTACACCTCGCCCGACGGCGAAGTCCTCAACCAAAAGACCGCAAACACTCTCTCGACATACCAGAACATCATCATCCTTTGCGGACACTACAAGGGCATCGACCACCGCGTCCGTGAGCACCTCATAACACGTGAAATCTCCATTGGCGACTACGTGCTGACCGGCGGCGAACTTGCGGCGGCGGTCATTACGGATTGTGTGGTAAGGCTGATACCGGGCGCAATGTCCGACAACGAATCGGCTCTCTCCGACTCCTTCCAGGACAACCTCCTCGCCCCCCCTATCTACACACGCCCCGCAGACTACAAGGGATGGAAAGTTCCTGAAATCCTCCTCTCCGGTAACGAGGCGGCTATCGACGCATGGCAGATGGAACAGGCGATGGAACGCACAAGGCAACTCCGCCCAAAACTGATTGAGGATTGAGGAAAGAGGAATGAGGAAAGAGGAAAGAGGAAATCAACAAATCAAAAATCAACAAATCGAAAATCAACAAATCTCTATGATAGCAATGATTTTTGCGGCGGGGCTTGGGACGAGGCTTGCGCCGCTCACGGACAACAAACCCAAAGCCCTCGTGGAGTTTAACGGCAAGACAATGCTCGAAAATGCCGCCCAAAAACTCGTCGAAGCCGGCTGCGACAAACTTGTGGTCAACGTCCACCATTTCCCGGAAATGATGAAGGACTTCATCAAAACCCACGATTTCGGAGCGGAGGTCTTCATATCCGATGAAACCGACATGCTGCTCGAAACCGGCGGCGGAATGATGAAGGCAAGGAAATATTTGGAGGACGAGCCACACTTTATATTATATAATGTTGATGTTGACAGTGACATCGACATCTCCACGATGTACATCAACCACATTCAGTCTGGCGCACTCGCCACTCTCGCCGTCATGGACAGGAACAGCACGCGAAGCCTCATTTTCGACAGCTCGATGAGATTGTGCGCATGGAAAAACAACATCACGGGAGAAACAAAAATTTCATGGAAGCCCTTCAATGGTGAAGGACGCGCCCTGGCGTTCAGTGGAATTTCAGTGGCAAGCAACCTCATTTTCGACCTCACGACCGAAACTGGAAAATTCTCAATAACAGACCTCTACCTCCGCCTTGCAAAAGCGGAACTCATCGAGGGTTACATCCATACAGGACGTTGGGCAGACCTCGGCTCTGTGGAAAAAATCAAAGCCGCAGAAAAAAGAATTAGGAACGAGGAATGAGGATTGAGGAATGAGGACAATCAACAAATCAACAAATACCTAACAGCACATAACTGGAATCAAGGCAAGATTGAAAATCAGCTGCTCCAAAACCGGCGCAAACATCGGACGCTCAATTTCATGGGAAAAACCTATGAACATATCCGCCCCTATGCGCTCGCCATATTCAATCGCCTGGAGTGAAAATGTGCGGTCTTTACAATAATCCACACTCAGCGCAACCTGTATCCGCCGCCCGAAATAATGGGAAACAATATCGGCGACAGACTCGTCCCCACGCCTGCAAACTATCTTCACATCAATATCCAAGCGTGAAGTGAGCTGAGCCATTTTTGTAATTTCAGCCGAATACTGCTCGACTTTGTCGGCGACGGGAATCAGGGCGAGTTTTATGGGTGAAAAACGTTTTGACTGCGCCACAATAACCGGCAAATCCTGTAACATGATGATTCGCGCCGCCGCGCTGCCGGTCAGCGTCTGGAAACCATGACGGCCATGAGTTCCCAAAATCACAAGCATATACAATCCCGAACTTGTAATCTCGTCCATCACGTCCGCAAAATCGCCTTTCTTTATTGTCATGTCCGCGCCGCCTTGCATCTTTCCACGATAGAGCGACACAAGCGCCTCAGTGCGCCTGCGCTCGTAGTCGTCCTCGTAGTCGTCGCCCTCGTCAACATGAAGTATTTCCGCCCCAAGTCCATAATACCGGCAGAAATCCAGCCCGTAGGTAACGCTGTCGTAACACGTCTGTGTGAAATCCGTTAATATCAAAACTTTCTTCATCGTCAAAATTTCATTTTCAATAAAGACGCGCCATACGTCCCCAAAAAATCACACCAAAAATCCGGCGACGCAAATGTCATCGACCTGACCAATAGACCCCTGCCAAGCCAACAATTCTTCATCAAGACGCTTGGACTGTTCCGCCATCGGGAGTTTGTGGATTTTCATCAGAATGTTTTTGTAGCCGCTCATCTTGATTTTCGCCTTGTCGCCCTCGCGGAATTGAGAAGAATAGCCGTCGGAGGAAAGATAGATTCTGTCGCCGGGCTTGAGGTCGAGGCGCGTGCTTGTAAATGGAACTTCATTCCTATAGACGCCGATAGGATTGCGGCTCGGCTTGATTTCGTTGAGTTCGCCGTCACGGATATAAATGAGCGGGATGTTGCCGCCTGAATATTCGAGATACTTTTGGTTGCGATCCACAACCAAAATCGCAATGTCCATGCCGTCCTTCGGGTTTGAATCGTCGGCGGATGTCTGACGTAGCAAAGTCTTGATGATATTGCGGAGTTGATTGAGGATTTCGCCCGCGTCATGCTCGCCGTGACCGACGATTCCATGAAGCGCACAAATTCCCAACATGCTCATGAACGCGCCCGGAACGCCGTGTCCCGTGCAGTCCGCCACTACAATAACCTGGAAACCCTCACAATCCATCTGCCAGAAATAGTCGCCGCTGACGACATTGCGAGGCTTATAGTAGATGAAACTGTCCTCAAAAACACTCGCAAACTCCTTGTCAGTCGGGAGCAGCACGCTCTGAATCCTTTGGGCGTATGAAATGCTGTCCGCAATCTGTTTCTGTTGCTTCAACAACAACTGCTGCTGATCCTCGATGCGGGCGTTTCGCTCGGCAAGTTCGTCCTTCTGCTCTTTGAGTTGAGAATTGAGGCGTTTAACTTTCTTGTTGTTGACGCTTACCAATACCAACACCAACACCACCGCTCCGATGGCTATCGCAAGCGCGATGTTAAAGTTTCTTTGCCTTGCCGTCTCCTGCTCCAAAGCCTTCTGCTCCAATGCCAAGCGTTCAATTTCAGACTGCTTCTTATATTGGTCTGCGCTGAACTGGATATTGAAAAGCTTTTGGGCGAGCTGGTCACTGAAAATGCTGTCATTACAATAAATCTGGTCGCGGTAATTGTCTGCGGCGTCCTTGTAGCGGTTCTGGAGATAGAGAATATCAGCAATCATGTGGTATGCCTGCATGGTTGCATACTTGCTTCCCACGCGCTTTGCATAGTCGAGACCATTTTGGGCGTATTTCATGGCGTCTGCATATTTCTTTTTGCCATAATTGATTTGAGCCATCTTGAGAGAAATGTCCGACAAGAGGTCATAGTCGCCGATGATGTCGAGGTCGTCGAGACACGCCTGGTATTCCTTCTGCGCCAAATCCGTCAGCCCCGCCTCGGCATGGCAGTCGGCGAGGTATTTGCGGACAACATTACACTGGCTGTTCAATCTTTTGCACTCGGTTCTGATGTCTAAGGCTTTGAGAAAATTCTCCTCCGACCTGTCAAAATCCCTGTCCGCAAGTCTTGTGCGGCCGAGATTGAGGTATCCATACGCCATAATCGCCGAGTCGTTCAACTGCTTGCCGATTTCCAACGCATTTTTGAGGTTGCGCTCCGCCTCCGGGATGTTGTCCTGATAGATATAGAGATTGCCGAGGTTGACATAGCCGTATGCCTCCTGGTCTTTCACGCCAAATTTGCGGGCGTTCTCCACGCCAAGTTCATAGAACTCAAGCGCGTCGGAATAATTGCCGAGGTTACGGTGGCACACACCTATATAACTGTAGCCCTTCACTAACTGCTCGTTGTCGCCGGTCTTCTTCGCAATCTCGATAGCCTTATTGCCGAACTGAATAGCGGACTCAGGGCTTGAGTTGCGGAGTTTCCAGCAGACATCATTGTAATAACGCGCCGCCACAGAATCGGGTGCATTGTAGGCGAGGTTGATAAGGCTGTCGATAGCAGGCGAAATCTGCATCTGAGCATTCACGTCCGCCGCCATTACAGTCAGCATGGCAACCACCGTTAATATTTTCAATCTCCGTATCATTTGAAAACAGAATTAATTTTATTTCACAAACAACTTGTTCGTCTCCTCCACGAAGTCGAGAATCTCATCACCGCCTATTTTGTGCTCGGCGGAAGTGACGAAATACTGCGGCAATTCCTCCCATGTCTTGCGCATTTCTTTGAGATAATTCTCCACATTGCGGCGACGCGCCTCGGTGCCGAGTTTGTCGGCTTTTGTGAACACCATGACAAAAGGCAGGCCGTTGACAGCCATAAACTCCATGAACTCCGTGTCCTTTTTCTGCGGCTCATGGCGGATGTCGATGAGCACAAAAGTACACATCAGGTTCTCGCGCTGCTTGAGGTATCGTTCCGTAAACTTCGACCACGAACTCGTGACCTTCACATTTGGCTTCGCGTAACCATATCCAGGCAAATCCACCATGTACCATTCATCATTGATGAGGAAATGATTGATGAGCTGCGTCTTGCCGGGCGTCGCGGAGGTCTTTGCAAGAGCCTTGCGACCGCATAGCATGTTGATGAGCGACGATTTACCGACGTTGCTCCTGCCGATGAAAGCGTATTCAGGTTTGTCGGGCTGTGGACATTTGTTGACGTCCGTGTTGCTCATGACAAACTTTGCTTCTATTATCTTCATGTTTTTCTACACTAATTCTTGTTGACAAATTTATTAAAAAACCTGAGCTGCTCGGGCAGAATCAACGCCCAGTAACTCTTTTCATGCTTGCCGGGGGACTCCATGTAAACAATGTCAATTCCCTCCTCAGCACATGCCTTTGCGAACTTCCGGTTAGCCTCGATGAGGAAATCCTGAGAGCCGCAGTTTACAATTATCGGCTTTCCGGCAGCCTTGAGCCGGTCGATGTTGTAAACATTTGAATAAGCCTTCCATTTCGTGTTGTCCGCCGACTTTTTGCCAAGATGTTTGGCAATGCTTGCTGTCACTGAGGACGCCGTCAGGTCCATCACGCCACTCATGCTGCCCGCCGCGCGGAACATCTCATGATTCTCCATGAAAAGCCTCAAAGCGCCATGACCGCCCATGCTCAGACCCGAGATGAACATCATCGACGCATCAACGGGAAGGCTGTCGCGGAGAGTGCGAATGATGGTCTCCCTGAAAAATGTGGCATAATTCTCACCCTTTTTCAAAGGCGAATCTATGTACCACGAATCCTTGAACCCGTCGGGGCAGGCGATTATGAAACGAAACTCGTCACTGAAATACTGCAAATTTGCTATCGACGGCCACTGCCTGAAACTGCCTCCATAGCCATGCAGGAGCACCACAAGCGGATAACGCTCGCCATCTTGGAGCGAAGACGGCAGATAATACTGAACCGTGTCAGCCTTCGGATAACTCTCGCCATGCAAAACCATCCGACGCTGAGCGTCCGCGACGCCCATAAAAATGAGCGATAATATGACCGATAAAAACAGTCTGCGCATTTGTTCAAAAACTCGTTTCATAAACGTTACAAATTTAGCAATATAAATTCATAATAAAAAAACATTTCAAAAAAAATACCAAGGCAATCTAAAAAATAAAATGCAACTCTGTTTAACAAAAATGGAAATTGGTTAAACAAAACCGACAAACAAAGAAACCAAATCCAATAAAACCAACCGCAAACCCCAACGCCAAAAAACTGAGCGTATGCCAAAATATTTGGCATACGCCAAAATTTTTGGCAACTAAAAATTTACAAAACTGACACCATGACACGAAAAAATTGACAAAAACCACCACTTCTCTATTTTAGGCGACAACTCAACGAGATTTCGATAAACTACATTTGGCTTTACACCAATAAGACGTATAAAAATGTCAAAAAGAATAGAACCGATAGATAAACGCTTGATACACAGCGTGTTAACGTGCAAAGTATAATCTACATAATTAAATGCGCACCTAACAGGTAGCGGTACAATGGTGTGTGGAGGGCTACGTGGTTTGGGTTCCGAAGATTAATGAGACCATCATCGAACACAATCTACCATAATACTAACAAATCACAAATCATTGACAAACAAACATCGACAAACATAAATCACAAAACCACACACAAACATAACACACCAACGTAGAGACGATGTGCACATCGTCTCTACAACGAAACCGTCCCCCCAACCGCCGCCACCCCACCCCATCTGTAAACAAGAGCATAAACATCTCGCCAAAATGTTGATAACAAAGTGTTTCGCGTGAAAAAAAATGTAAACAAACTATTAGGAAAATTTATAATTAACAGAAATTTAAGTAAACAGTTCGAACCGAAAATTTACGACGCTAAAAAGTTGATGACAAAATGTTTTGATTACAAATTGAAGTTTGTCAATAAATCTGCAACATCTAAGTTTACAGAAATACATATTAGCAAATGTAACAGCAAAACATTTTTTACAGAAATCATTTTAGAACTTGTAGAAATGTAACCATTCAAAATCAGACAAAGAAGCAAACTGAATTATGTTTACAAAAGTACATTTGTAAACATCATGCAAAGTTTATATAATTCTATCCTCCGATGGCACTTAAAGAATTACTTTAAGTAGGGTGTATAAAAAAATATCAATATAAGTTTTATCGATTATATAGATGTAAAATCCTCAATGTTAAGTTTTTGTAAAATAACATATAATACATATAACAATCTGAAACTCAGTATTTTACAACGATTAGTTAAAGTAAAGATACAAACGTTTAATGCCCAATGTTAAGTAAGATAAGGCAGGATAGTTAAAAGAAAAGTTTACAAGAATGTAACATCTTAAAACTAAGATATTTACGGCATCTGACTTAAAGTAAAAATTATATGCTTTAAAAAGCGCTGCCGGAAATGTATATTATTTATTACTTAATTCACGTGACGCAAATCCAAGTAACACATTATCAACTACTAATAATATGCAAATACCGAACCAAACCGCCAGAAATAAAGGAAAAATGTAAAAAATAATAGAAAAAACATTTGTAACAGCCTATAACATTGAAAATCAGTAAGTTAATAATGAGTTATAGACACAAAACAATCTAACTCGCCACAACTCAATACATTACCCTCAAACGCCGTTACATTCGGACATCCGATGGAAAAAAGTAAATAAACAGGGATTTTGTAAATAAAGTAGATTTTACATTTTTCAAGTGTTAAATTGTAGATGTTTACAAAATTACAAAAGTAAACAATGTTTACAAATGTACATTTGTAAACATGAAAACTTTTTTTAAAAAAGTAACGTTTTTGTTTGGAAGTAATGAAATATTTTTGTAAATTTGTACATCAAAAATAATTTAACAATGTAAATCATGAAAGAACGTTTTGAGAAAATAATGGAATATGCGGGAGTGTCGCCAAAGCGTTTCGCTGAAATACTCGGAATTGAACGCTCCAATGTTTCCCACATCATGTCAGGCAGGAACAATCCGAGCCTGGTTGTTGTGCAGAAAATCCTGAAAAGCTTTCCCACCATCAGCGCGGAATGGCTGCTGTTTGGCGAAGGCAACATGCTCAAAACCAATGCGTCCGGCAGTGTCCCGCCCTCGCCTACTCCTACCGAAGATTTACAAAACAACACATCCGTAACTGTCGCTCCTCAACAGGCAACACCCAAAGTCACAGAGCCTCAACAGACAACTGTACAACCTGTTGAACCAAAAACAGTTACGCCATCCGCTCCGGCGGCTGCCGCTCCCGCTGCGCCCGCCCCGAAAGAGCCTCAGCGTACAAAAGTGGACACGCCAGTGACCAACAACAATGCAGAACTCCAGAACATGTTGGCAAACGGCCTCATCGTCCTCGACCACAACACCAAGACGTTTACAGTTTATTCGCCAAGCGTGTAGTTACCTTTGGAAATCGGTTACATTTTTTCAACAATCATAGCAGAACGTAAATGTTCTAAAAAACGCGGAAGTGTCAAATGTTACTTCCGCGTTTTTGTTGTATGGACTACACTTTTACATTTTGTACATCATACTTGAAACAATGTACGCAATACTGTTGTGTTGTCACTAATACGTTGCTTAGGGGTAGTGGAACATTGTAAACAAACATTATAACTAATTGATTTTCAGCAAGTTACACACAAAGTAAAAAAGCATTGACAAACGACTTCCATAGTTGACATATAAGAGCCGTTGTAGATGCTTATAATACATAACTTATTGATTTTCAGAGGATTAATATTAAAATATCTACTTCAATATCGGCTCTACGTTTTGATATTTGGATTTTACCCGATGGGGGATAAGGCAAATACAAGGATTTTGAGTTATCGCAAAAAATACAGAATTTCTCTATTTCATGAAAAATTCACGGAAAATTTCGGAATAGTTGCATCTGAATCAAGAAAAAATGACATAGTTTGTTACAGTTTGTGGATTTTTGAAAATTTTGCTTTACCATGAAAATCTTAACTCACTAATTTTCAGTTTAAACTGACTGCCAAAATGTCATAATGAAGTTTTCAACAAAAAAATCGATTGCTAAAATTTTTAACTAACAAAAAATCGTTATCTTTGCAAAAATTTTTCATCGAATGTACAAGCATATAATAAGGCCGTTGTTCTTCCTTTGTAATCCTGAGAAGATTCACGGCTTCACAATGGGAGTGCTGAGGCTGCTCCAAAAAATCAGGATTTTCAATCCGCTCATCAGGGCGTTGTATCAGAAAAAA
>JAGCRY010000010.1 GCA_017964465.1 Bacteroidales bacterium
ATTGCGCCGTTCCTTGTGAATGAGCATCCATCTCAAATTGGTGCATTAGTGCTTTTTCGTTGTCGGTCATATTGTTGTATTTATGTTGTTTCACATTTTATTCATTGAATTTTAAACCTGGAAGCTGTCTATGTTCAGTCCGAGTCTCCTTTTTTGTTTTTAAAAAGCGTTGGATTAGAGATTATAGCATTTCGCATAATCTCAATACTCTCTTCAATCATTTTTCTACTCCCATATTGTATATTATAGTCGTGAGGATGGTCAACTTGATTACGAACACAATACGGCAGCGTCATTAAGTCTTGGCGGTATTTCCCGTTTTTCATCGACACCAAGCAACCTTTCTTCGAGTCTACTGCATAATAATTAAAAACCTTTCCCGCGAATTTATTATTGCTCAACCATTTATCTACACCAGCAATCGAAGTGTTGAGCTTTTGTTGCATGATTCCAAATAGTTCAATATGATACTCAATTGAAGGCTCGTCAAAAGCAATGTAGTTTACCTCGTTCATTGAGAGGTATGGTAACACCTTTTCTTTAAGTTTGCATATTGTTGATTCATCGCTTCCTCCTTCTCGTTTTACGATAATAATCTTGTTGTTTGGGTCGTTTGCCAGCTCTTTGACTATATATGGCGAATGCGTTGTAATGATTACCTGATAATCTAGATTCTCTGAAAGAGCCTTTATCGTCTCATACATTTCAAGTTGAGCAGACGGATGTAAATGGGTCTCTGGCTCTTCAAATGCGAAGATGATTTGTTGTTGCTTTTGTTGAATATCTGTAAGCAACCTAAAAACTGCGTTTTTAATTTTTAGTTGAACCCCTTCACCTCTGTTTGTGATGGGGATATTTAATGGCGAATCGTTTGGCGTGAAAATCAAACTGTTTTGTGAAAACAAGTTGATTTTTTCATCCTTCAAAAAGTCTAACTTGTCTTCTTTGTTATTTAAGTATTCCGCCAGTTTATGTACAGTTTGCGTTTTTGCACATTCTAATGCTTTATATAATTTTGTTGCATTTTTAGGTGTACCTAGATTCCGAAAAACTTTTTTAACAAAATTTGCAAAGTCCTGATAAAGAAATTTCTACCAGGACTTGCACATGTCAGATATTTCACTTAATTTAGTGGCTGTAAACAAAAACAAGTTAAGCGGACACTGACATGGCAAAAGTACAACTAAAATCCGACACCATCAACCCTTTCGGCGGGCTTTTTTCGATTTTCAAGCAATTTGAGCGCAGCGGTATACGCTCGGCCATCGACGCACACCTTGGCAAGCGCGGCAAGACGAAGGCGGCATACAGCCACGGCGACATCTTCGCCTCGCTCTTCGCGAGCTACCTGTGCGGCGGCGACTGCGTGGAGGATGTGATGGACCTCAAGCCCTTCTGGGACCGCCGCGACGGCATCCGTGTGTGCAGCTCCGACACCATCCTCGACGCACTCCGGGGCCTCGCCTGCGACAACGTCGGCTACACCAGCGAGAAAGGGGTGACATACGCCTTCAACACCAACGAGACGATGAACGCGCTGCTGCTCAAGTGCCTCGCCGCCACAGGCCAGCTCAACCCCGGCGACATGGTGGACCTGGACTTCGACCACCAGTTCATCCCCGCCGGGAAGAAGGACGCGAGGTTCTCCTACAAGAAGGCCGACGGCTACTTCCCCGGCGTGGCGACGGTAGGCGGACTGATAGTGGGCGTGGAGAACCGCGACGGCAACGCCAACGTCAGGTTCCGGCAGGCCGACACCCTGGAGAGGGTGTTCACCCGCCTCGAGAAGCTGTCGAGGGTCGTGGTGCGCAACTTCAGGGCCGACTGCGGATCCTTCTCCGAGGAGATTGTCAGGACGGTCGCCGCCCACTGCGAGCACTTCTACATCCGCGCCAGCAGCTGCGGGTCGAGGCGCGCGGAGTTCATGGAGCACGCCGAATGGGAGGAGGTCTCCATCGGCGGGAAGACCTGCGGCGTGGCCTCGTTCCGTCTCGACACCATGCTGCCGGAACTCAACATCAGGCTCGTCGTCCAAAGGACGCCTGTCGGCGAGGAGCACCCGTCGGAGCAGCCCGAGGGGCTCTTCGGGACGGAGTACGTCTACCGATGCATCGCCACCAACGACTGGGGCAACTCCGAGGCCGACATCATACGCTACTACAACAAGCGCGGCGCGAGCGAGCGCAACTTCGACTGCCAGAACAACGACTTCGGCTGGGCGCGCCTGCCTTTCTCCTTCCTCAACGAGAACACCGTGTTCCTCGTCGCCACCGCCATCCTCAAGAACTTCTACCTCCACCTGCTCACCGTCATCGGCTCCAGAGTGGAGGGGCTGGACGGGAAGGCGAGGCTCAAGCGCTTCATCCGGACCTTCGTCACCGTCCCCGCCAAGTGGACAAGGACCGGGAGGCAGACCGTCCTCAACCTCTACTCCCGACGGCGGGTCTATCTCGAACTCGCCTGAAACCGCGGACTCATCCGCCTCGACACATAAGACAGCCCCGCCAATCGCTCCCGACAACCCGGGAGCCAAGCGCGTGTGAGACCCCTCCGAAAAAACGCCGAAACAGCCCCGAATGCAGACGGCTCCGACTCCCTACCAATCTGCCATCTTGAAAACATTCACTCGATCCGGTCTCAACTAACTGCCATCGCACCTAAACCAACCATAAGCTCTATTTTTTTTCGGAATTAAGGTTTACAAGAAATCCTTCGTCTGTGTTCGTTGGTTCGTAATTAATCTCGTCATAATCATGTGGAAGGATTAGGCTTCCATGTGAATCATACATACCCCAACAGCCATTTTGGGAGGCATTGATGCAATAATCATATTTCGAACTTGAACGGGTCAAAACAAGACCTATCCAATCATACTTTATTGGAAGTATTTGTTGTTCTGCATGATACAATCCGTACAAATTATCCTTTTTGACACGAATGTCCGTTTTGACATGTATGTCATTCCAAAGATTCTTTATTTCATCATAGATAATGGGGAAAACGACTCGTCCTAAGCAATCAATCAACCCTATTTTATTTCCAATACTGACTATATAGAAACATGTATCATCTCCAGAATTTGACCAATAAAAA
>JAGCRY010000011.1 GCA_017964465.1 Bacteroidales bacterium
GAGGCTTACCCCGAACTCGTGGCTCAGCGCGAAATCATTGAGAAAGTGATGATTGAGGAAGAGACATCATTCCTCCGCACCTTGGAAACCGGCATCAAACTCCTCGACAAGGTTGTTGACAACGCCAAGAAGGCGGGCAAGGCCGAAATCGACGGCAAGACAGTATTTGAACTTTACGACACATACGGCTTCCCGCTAGACCATACCGAACTTAGTCTCAAAGACAAATGTTTGACGCACAATCAGGCTGAGTTTGAGGCTTGTCTCCAACAGCAAAAAGACCGTTCCCGCAACGATGCCAAGATTGATTCGGGCGATTGGGTAGAGGTCAATGCCTTTGACACAGAGGATTTTACGGGTTACGACGAACTCGAAGACGACGTAAAAATTTGGCGTTACCGCAAGGTGGAAGCCAAGGGCAAGACATTCTATCAGATTGTCTTCAACAAGACCCCGTTCTACGGCGAAATGGGCGGTCAGGTGGGCGACCAAGGTTACATCGAAGCCAACGGCATCAAGACCTACATCACTGACACTCAGAAGGAAAACGGACTTTCAATCCATATCGTCAAGGAACTCCCCAAAGACCTCGGCGCAACATTCAAGGCTGTTGTCAACACCGAAAAACGTCACGCCATCGAGTGCAACCACTCGGCGACACACCTTCTCGACGAGGCCCTACGCACAGTGCTCGGCACACACGTAGAGCAAAAAGGTTCGCTCGTAACATCCGATTATCTGCGTTTTGACTTCTCGCACTTCTCCAAGATGACCGAGGACGAAATCACTCGTACAGAGCAACTTGTGAACGAACACATCCGCGCCGCAATTCCGTTGGAGGAGCATCGCGATATGGACATCAACGAAGCCAAAGCCCTCGGCGCAATTGCTCTCTTCGGCGAAAAATACGGCGACAAAGTTCGTGTTGTGAAGTTTGACAAGAGCGTAGAACTCTGCGGCGGCACACACATCAGCAATACCGGCAGGATTGGTCTCTTTAAGATAATTTCTGAAACAGCCATTGCATCGGGCATCCGTCGTATCGAGGCACTCACCGGCAAGGCTGCGGAAGATTATCTCCGCAATCAATACGAAGTGGCTCAGCAACTGAAACTTATGTTTAAGGCGAAGACCGAAGCCGACGCTCTCAAAAACGTTCAGGCTCTCATCGACGACAATGCTGCCCTCCGCAAGCAAATCGACGCCCTCGAACACGAAAAACTCTCCACAGTCCGCGACGCCCTCGCAGCCAAGGCTCAGGAAATCAACGGCGTAAAGGTCATCGCTGAAATCGTTAAGGTTGGCAACAAAGACCTCTTGAAAGACCTTTCGTTCCAACTCCGCCAACAACTCGGCAACTCCTACATCGTACTCGGTGCAGAGTTTGACGGCAAGCCGCTCATCTCGGTAATCATCGCCGACGACCTCGTAAAAGAGCGCGCCCTCAATGCCGGAGCCATCGTCAAGGAAGCCGGCAAGGAAATCAACGGTGGCGGCGGCGGTCAACCGTTCTACGCCACAGCCGGCGGCAAAAACGCCGCAGGATTGCAGGCAGCCGTTGAGAAGGCAAAGGCAATGTTGAAATAAAAAAAGATTTTTTGTATTTTGCACATGGTGGCAGCCGTCGTGAAGAGTGGGATTCTCGAAGCGACGGCTGTGTTTTTAGGTTGTCATCATAAAACATCAAAGTCCTATGTCGAACCATACCTTCCATTTCAAGCAATTTTCCATCCGTCAGGACAAAACAGCGATGAAGGCTGGCACTGATGGGGTCCTTCTCGGCGCATGGTGTGAAGTGAATGGCGCGTCTCGGATGCTTGATATTGGCACGGGGACAGGACTTGTCGCGTTGATGATAGCTCAGCGGACAGACAAAGTCAAGATTACTGCAATTGAAATTGATAAAGATGCTTATAATCAAGCGGTTGAAAATGTAAACGAATCACGATTCAAAGACCGCATTACAGTAATTAATGAAGATTTTAGAAACTATAACAATCACCATAAATTCAGCCACATAGTTAGCAATCCGCCATTTTTCACTGAAGCCACCGGCAGCCCTGACCATAAGCGGCAGTTAGCGCGGCAGGCGTTGTCTTTGCCATTCGACATATTAATTAAAGGTGTGGCGGCGATGCTTGATGACTTTGGGAGGTTTTCTGTAATCATTCCGTGGAGTGTAACCCTTGATTTTGTGCGGCTTTGTGCGCTTCATCATCTCCATCTCTGCCGCAAAACCGCCGTAATCTCCCGTGAAGGGCGCGAACCAATACGCGCACTCTTGACATTTTCAAACAAAATACTGCCTCTTCAACAAAATTCTCTCATAATTCGCGATTATAATGGAAATTTCACCATGCCCTACAAGCACCTGACAGCCGATTTTTATCTCAAATTCTAAAAAAATGCACGGCTTAACGTAAATTTAACATGAAAAAGTTGCTAAAAATTCTGCATATTTATACATTTGCATCAACAATATAAACAAATGTTTCACCAATTAAATTTTAAAGATTATGGCAACAATTATCACAATCGCAGTAGTAGCAGTCGCAGTGGTGGCTGCAGTAGTATGTGGCTTGGACAACAACAGCAAGTTTGATGCTCACAAGTCTAACTTCAAGATTGAATGTGATTCTCTCGTGTTCTAACCTTCTAAACACGTTGAGTATCATGGAAGTAATGGACAATCAGACCGAAGACGGCAGGCAGGATAATGATCCGCGCCGAAGGTCAAAATCAACAGTAATTGAGGGCGTCGGCAAAAGCGTCAGATGACATGATGACTTTTAGCCGCGCCCTTTGCATTTATAAAAATTACGTGAAACACGTAGATAATGTTACGTGATATACTGAATATTCATTCAAGTTTTCATTCTTTATTCAATTTGACATACATTTGATGTCATCACCTTTCTCTTAAACATTTTTTCAGTCAAAAAGTCACAGCCAAAATTATTGATGTCAGTATAATAGTGACATAATGTCATAAAATTCACTTTGGCAAACCTATTGCGTATTTCTCATCAGAATAAAACAACAAAAACTTAGAAAACCATGAATTTCGACAAGTTTACAATCAAAAGCCAAAAAGCCGTTCAAGAGGCGGTCGCCCTGAGTCAACGCTCAGGATGCCAGGCAATAGAGCCTGGACACCTCATGACAGCGATTATGAAGGCTGACGAAAACATCACCAACTTCATTTTCAGGAAACTCAACATAAACCTCAATGCATTTCAAAAGGCGTTGGAGGCGATTTGTTCGCGTTACACCAAAGTACAAGGTGGTGATCCATTTCTGAGTGGCTCTACACAAAAGGTGTTGTTAGAGGCTCAGTCGATGGCTGAAAAAAATGGTGACCAGTATGTCACTATCGAACACATATATCAGGCGATGCTCAACGCCGGAGAGGACGTGGCTGCCATGATGAAGGACAGCGGCTTCACAGCCAAAGACCTTGACATGGCAATAAAAGAATTGCGTGGCGGTCAAAAAGTTAACGCTCAATCCGCCGAAGATACTTATCAAAGTCTTGCAAAATATGCCGTAAACCTCAACGCTCAGGCTCTCAAAGGCAAACTCGACCCTGTGATTGGTCGTGATGAGGAAATTCGCCGCGTGCTTCAGATTCTAAGCCGCCGCACAAAAAACAATCCTATCCTCGTCGGCGAGCCGGGTGTCGGCAAAACTGCAATTGCCGAAGGCATCGCTCACAGGATTGTAAATGGTGATGTGCCTGAAAATCTGAAATCCAAGACGTTATATTCACTCGACATGGGCGCACTCATCGCCGGTGCAAAATACAAGGGCGAGTTTGAGGAGCGACTAAAAGCAGTCATCAAGGAAGTTGTGGATTCAGATGGTGAAATCATTCTTTTCATCGATGAAATCCATACTCTCGTTGGCGCGGGCGGTGGCGAAGGCGCAATGGATGCCGCAAACATCCTCAAACCTGCCCTTGCTCGTGGCGAACTCAAGGCTGTCGGCGCGACAACACTCAATGAGTATCAAAAATATTTCGAGAAAGACAAGGCTTTGGAGCGTCGTTTCCAACCCGTACTCATCAACGAACCAAACGTGGAGGACGCAATTTCGATTCTTCGTGGTTTGAAGGAGCGTTATGAGAGCCACCATCAGATTCGTATCAAAGATGAGGCAATTATTGCCGCTGTGGAGCTTTCAAACCGTTACATTTCCGACCGTTTCTTGCCCGATAAGGCTATTGACCTTATTGACGAGAGCGCGGCAAAACTCCGTATTGAGATGAACTCCGTGCCGGAGCCGTTGGATGAAGTGAACCGTAAAATTCGTCAGTATGAGATTGAGCGAGAGGCGATTAAGCGTGAAGGCGATGAAAACAAAATTCAAAAGAACGCCAAAATTCTCGCAGACCTCAGCGAACAGCGTGCTCAACTCAACGCTAAGTGGCAGGAGGAGAAGAACATTGTAAAACAGATGCAGGAAATCAAATCCAACATCGAAAACTACAAGACGCAGGCTGCCAATGCCGAGCGCAACGGTGACTATGGTCTTGTGGCTGAACTCCGTTATGGCAAAATTCAGAGTGCGGAGAAGGAGATGGAGGACTTGAAAAACAAACTTCAGCAGACCCAATCTGATTCCGCACTTATCAAGGAAGAAATTGGATATGAGGATATTGCGGAGATTGTAAGTCGTCAGACTGGCATCCCGCTTACTAAACTCCTTCAGACTCAAAAGGAAAAACTTCTCAATCTCGAGAAGGAACTCCATAAGCGTGTTGTCGGTCAGGATCAGGCCATACGCGTGATTGCGGACGCTGTAAGGCGTTCTCGTGCGGGTCTCCAGGATGCAAAGAAGCCTATCGGTTCGTTTATTTTCCTCGGCACCACGGGTGTCGGCAAGACCGAACTTGCAAAGGCGTTGGCGGAATTCCTGTTTGATGATGAAAACCTCATGGTACGTATCGACATGAGTGAATATCAGGAGCGTTTTGCGGTAACAAGGCTCATCGGAGCGCCTCCGGGCTACGTTGGCTACGACGAGGGCGGTCAGCTCACCGAGGCTGTGCGTCGCAAACCGTATTCGGTAATACTTCTCGACGAAATCGAAAAGGCTCATCCAGATGTGTTCAACATCTTGTTGCAGGTGCTTGATGACGGACGACTTACCGACGGCAAAGGCAGGACTGTGAATTTCAAGAACACCATTATAATAATGACCTCCAACCTTGGCAGCGATGTCATCCGCCAGAATATGGAGACCATTAATGATACCAACCGTGAACAAGTTCTCGAAGATACTAAGAATGAGGTGCTTACGTTGCTCAAAAACACTATTCGCCCCGAGTTCTTGAACCGTATTGATGAGACCATCATCTTCTCGCCGCTCACACGTGAGGAGATTGGTGAGGTTGTCAAGATTCAGATGGCTGGTGTCAACAAAGCCCTCAAAGACCAGGGCTTGGAGATTGTTCTCGATGAGGATGTTTTGGATTGGATTTCTGAATTGGGATACGATCCCGAGTTCGGCGCACGTCCTGTCAAGAGGGTCATCCAGAAGGAAATCCTCAACAAACTTGCCACCGACCTCATTTCTGGCAAGGTTGGCAAAAAGCCTCAGATTCACGCCCACATGCAGCGCAGTGAGATTGTGTTTGAATAATATACCTTCTATCCCTTCATAGCATCATGATTATCCCGTTCAACGTTTCAAAAAGAAACGTTGGCGGGATTTTTTATTCTTCTTCACGCAACTGTATGGCTCTATCGTCATTGACGAATGCTATATCCTCTCCAATCATTTTATATACGACTTTCCTAATCAGAACCTCTTCAAAGACGCCAAGATTGTCGCACAATTCCTCTATTCTGAGCGGCGATGACGACAGCAACTTATAAACATCGTCGAATGCTTCGTCAAACTTGTCGGGGTCTATGGCTTTTGTTTTGTTTGAGCGGCATACGTCACATTCGCCACAGTCCTCGCCATTGTGTTCGCCGAAATAGGATATCAACTGACGAGATCGGCATACCTGGTCGTTTGTGCAATATCTTACCATTGCGTTTATGCGTGCCTCGTATTTGTCTTTGAGGATTTCGTATGTTTCGGGACGGATGATTAGGTCGCGGTCGTCCACGCGGTCACAACAGAATATTATATAAGGAGTGCGTTTTTGTGGTATGTAGTCAATGATGTGGTTATTGCGGAGATTGTTCAGGTATGTTTTGACGAGCTCCACGCTGCATTTTTCGTTTTTGGCGATTCTCATTTCGTCTATGGCGACATATTTTGAGAAAATGCCTTCAAATGTACGCAGAAGCATCTTTATGAAATAATCATATTTTATGTTGGCTACCTGAAACTTATAGAGGTCTTCCCTGCCCACTGTGAAATGCACCTTTGACGGAGTGAAAACTTCTTCCGTCGCCTCGATGTAGGCGTTACGCTGCAGAATTTTTATTGCGCTCAGTGCCTGCATCTGATTGAAGTGCCATTTTGTCGCAAAATCATACAGACTGAAATCTATCATCGTCCCGCACCCTGTCCCAATTGGGATGTCGTTTGCGAGGGCGTTATAGACAGCCTTGATGATTTTTTTTTCGGGGAATGATGTTGTGACGTTGCTGCGGATTTTCGAGATGTCCTTGTGGTTAAAAATAAGCACGGCGTATGCCTTTTTTTCATCACGTCCGGCTCGTCCTGCCTCCTGAAAGTAGCCCTCAATGCCGTCTGGCAGGTCTAAATGCACAACTGTGCGGACATCGGATTTGTCGATGCCCATGCCAAAGGCGTTTGTGGCGCAGATGACACGGATTTTGTCGTTTTTCCATTGCTGTTGGCGGTAGTCTTTGTATTCGGGAGTGAGTCCGGCGTGGAAATATTCGGCAGAGAAACCGTTTTGTTGCAGGTACTCGGCAATCTCCCTTGTGCGCTTTCGGTTGCGTACATAGACGATGCTGGAGCCGGGTTGAGCTTTGAGGATGCGGATGAGGTAGCTGTTTTTGTCCATTATTTCACGGACTATATAAACTAAGTTTTTACGGACGAAGCTTTTTTGAAATAGATTTTGCTTCTTGAATTTCAGCTTTTCCTGGATGTCGATTGCGACTTCGGGCGTTGCAGTTGCTGTGAGGGCAAGCACGGGCACGCCTGGAAGCATGTCACGGATGTCGGCGATTTTCAGGTATGATGGGCGGAAGTCATATCCCCACTGAGAAATACAATGCGCTTCGTCCACAGCTAAAATGCTGACGTTCATTTGTTTGAGTTTTATTTGGAACATTTCCGTAGCAAGTCTTTCAGGCGAAATATACAGGAATTTCGTGTCGCCATAGATGCATGAATCGAAAGCCGCTTGTATTTCGAAGGCTGTCATGCCCGAATATACGGCGGAAGCCTTGATGTTACGGCGTTGGAGGTTATCGACCTGGTCTTTCATTAGCGCGATGAGTGGCGTGATGACGATGCAAGTGCCTTCCTTTGAGAGTGCAGGCACTTGGAATATGATGCTCTTGCCGCCGCCGGTTGGCAGGAGGCCGAGAGTATCTTGATTGAGGTCCGCCACGGAGCGTATGATGTCTTCCTGCAATGGTCTGAATGAATCATACCCCCAATATTTTTTGAGTATGTCGCTGTAGATGCTCATGCTTGATGTCAGATGTATGGGGCAAATATAACTATTTTTAAATGAAAAGCCGTGTGTATTTAGCAAATTATTTGTAATTTTGCCGAAAATTTACAAATGTAACTAACATAAATACATGCTTCGAAAACTACATCTTATGCTTATCGCCCTGACATTGAGCATGTCGGGCATAGCGCAGCCGCTTTTTTCAATAGACGGCAAAGACGTGTCCGCCAGCGAGTTCCGCCGTGAGTGCAGGGACTTGGTGGAGGTGTCGGACACATTCGGGCTGTATTCGTTGATGCTGGATTATGCTGATTATAGGTTGTTGGTGCATGATGCCAAGACCAAATCATACGACACTACTTCACAATTCCGCAATGCGATGCAGTATTATGGCAATATGCTTATGCTCAGGCATATTGCCAACAATTCGCGCAGTCAGACCATTATCTCAAAACTTTTCAAAAATTCTGCCTACCAGTATAAGGTGTGGGCGGCGAGGATTGATATTTACGCAAATTCGGGGCGAGATTCCTCTGCGGCGTATAAGAAGGCTCTCAGGTTTATCGACCGAGTAAATGGCGGGTCGAGTTTCGAGAAAGTCGCCATGCAAATGTCTGATTCGCCTCAGACAAAATATGACGGCGGTTATTTGGGCTGGGCGTCGCCGATTGACATAAGTGTTGGCGATGAGGCTATGGATTTCATTTTTAACCACTACAATGACAATCAGATGTCGCGTCCGATACGTTGTGGCGATGCATATTACATCGTCAAGATTGGTGGAAGGCGCAGTGCAATAGCAGAGGTCGATGTTTCACCGATTATAATCAGGAAACAGTCTCGCCGCACAGTCAATGACTCCCTCAAGACTCTCATGGAATCTATCGCCAATGACTTGAAGTCCGGAAAAAATTTTAATGATTTGCAGATGCGATATTCCGACATCAAGTTTTCAGAGCGCATGTCTCTTGAAGCCGCATACCGCAAGTATTCAACAAAGATTGCCGATATAGACGGAACGGGCAAATGGTCGGATGTGATTGAAACGCCGAATTTCTATTGTATTGTTAGGCTCAACGACCAGACACCATTCAATGCTGATCAGTCATACCGCAAGGTTCTCGACAATAAGTTTTTGGGTACTGATTTTTTTTATCAGAGTTACCACATTTACCTTGATTCGGTTCGCGCATCGTCTGGATATCAGCGTGTTGCAAAATTTGACAAGATTTGCCGTCTGATGCCTGACTCGTCCATTTTTGAGGCGCAGTGGAATCCGACGCACCTCACTGGTCTTGAAGGCGAATTGTTCACATTTGCCGGCAAGTCCCATTCGCTGCTTGAATTTGCAGAATATATCCGTGACAATCAGTATAGCACCGGCTACACCAAAATTTCCGAATATGTTTCTCATCGATATGACGAGTATATTGACATGTTGACGCAGCAGGCAGCGGTTGATGTTGTGAGCAATAGTGACTTTTTCAAAGATGAAATGAAGTATTACGCAGACCATCAATATTTTGATATGCATAATCCTTTCAGGCAATTTGCAAAGAACGCCTCAGATTCGTCGAAGGTGTATCGGTTTTATAAGGATTCCAAGCTCTCACTAAAATCAAGTCATGTGCTTAGCATCAGGTTTTATGACTATCTGACTGAACAAAACCGCAAAAAGGTATCCAAAATTGCCGCCGAACTCACGACTAATCCGCAATATGCCTATAACGCCACGATTATGAAACCCGGAGACGCTGGCACGTTCAATAAAGGTGATAACGTGTTGGCGGACAGGGTGATAAATGATTATGACAACGGCGAACATGGTAAAGTGTTCTTTTTCGACGATCGGCATATATTTGCGATTGTTGATGAAATCGTGAAAAAGCCTGAGGAGCTTCCCATGAAGGACATTTTCTCGGCTGTGGCGCCTGTTTATTATAACAACCAAAAGGAAAACTACATCCAACAACTTCGCGACAAGTACAATTTGGAAATCAAGCCTGACGCACAGCAAGTTTTGGAGTCAATGTTTTGATATTTTATTACGAATTTATATAAATGACCAACATCAAGATACAACACATCATTGCATTGTTGCTGACGACGCTGATGACAGTTGCGTGTGGCAATGAAGACATACATCACGGCAAGACGCCGATAGCGAGGGTTTTCGACAGTTACCTGTATTATGAAGACCTTGGCGACATCGTACCCAAAGGCGCATCGTCCAACGATAGCACATTGCTTGTGCAGCAGTACATCACAGTTTGGGTCAAGCAGCAGCTGATGATTAAAAAAGCTGAATTGAACCTCAAACCAGAGGAGATGGACGTTCAAAAGCAGTTGGATGAATATCGCAACAACCTCCTGATTTACAAGTATAAAGATGCATTTGTAAAAGAAAATCTCGATACTGTTGTCACGCTGGAACAGATGGAGGAATACTACCACAGTACTCCTGACAATTTCATACTCAACACTCCGGCTGTGAGGTGTATTTTTGTCCAAATACTTGACACCCCGGAGGATGTGTATAACGTACAGCGTTTGCTCAACTTCCATTCGGAAAAAGATTCGCTTGCTTTGCTGGATTTCTGCCATGAGAAGGCCGCTAAGTTTGAGACTTTTGACAATCATTGGACGACGCTCGCTCAAGCCTCCAATCTTATGCCGACAGCTGTATCCGAAAAAGATTTCGCACTCAAAGCGCATGGCGTCATACGCATCAATGAAGGTGCATACGTCTATTTGTTGAAAATCCGCGACTTCATGCCGGCGGGGGACGTGATGCCATACGAAATGGCTGAACCGTCCATTTCAATGATTCTGCTCAATAAGCGCAAGACTGAAATCATCAACCGTCTTGAAAAGAGCATCTTTGACAATGCAGAGCGCAACAAAAACATTGAATATTATTCTTCTGAAAAACAACAAAACTAACGATATGAAACATTTGACTACTAAGATAGCGATAATAATAGCCGCAATGTCGGCACTGCCGGCAATGGCTCAACAGCCTGCTACGGGCGACACCATAATCATTGATAGGATAGTGGCGGTTGTGGGTAACAGCCCCGTGCTCGAATCTGCAATTGAGTCGCAGTATTTCCAGGCTAAAGCCCGCAACGTGCAGACTAACAAATGTCAGATATATGAGGAAATGCTCTACCAGAAACTCCTTGTTTCTCAGGCTGACATCGACTCCCTCACCGTCACAGAAAAGCAGGTGGATGCCGAAATTCAAAACCGTCTGCAAGGTTTTATTAATCAGCTCGGCGGTCTTGAAAAGGTTGAGGAGTATTTCAACAAGCCCCTCGGCGAAATCAAGGAAGACCTCCGCGATGTCACCGAAGACCAACTCCTTGCAGAACTCGAACGCGGGGAAATCACCAAGGACATCAAAGTGACACCATCCGAAGTCAACAACTTCTACCGCAAGTTGCCAAAGGATTCGTTGCCGTTGATTGACCTCGAATTTGAACTCCAACAAATTGTTTTCTACCCTGAAATTTCCAAAAAGGACATTGAGGACGTCAAAAAACGCCTTCTCGACATCAGGGAAGACGTTTTAAAACATGGAGCTTTGTTTGAGACTAAGGCGATTCTTTATAGTGAAGACCCAGGCTCGGCATCGTCGGGCGGTGAATATGGTATGACTTCACGAAACGAACTTGTACCGGAATTTTCTGCTGCGGCTTTCAAACTCAAAAAGGATTCCATTTCCGACGTCATAAAAACTGATTATGGCTACCACATCATACAGTTGATAGACCGCAAAGGCGAGCGCATCAACTTCCGTCACATCCTGATGAAACCCAAATTTACACCTGAAGCCAAACAACTCGCCAAACAGCGTGCCGATAGTGTGTATAACGCCATCAAGGACGGCTCGATAAGTTTTGAGGACGCTGCAAGGCTGTATTCGCAGGACGAAAAGACCAACAAGAATGGCGGTCTGATGATGCACCCGCGTAACGGCACAACAAAGTTTGCGGTCGATGACATTTTCCCCACAAACTACTATAACATCAAAAACCTCAAAGAGGGCGAATACACGCGGGCTTTCGAGACGTATGACAATATGGGTTCCACTGTATATGTGATTCTCAAAGTGAAATCCAAGGTTGAGCCGCACGTAGCCAATATCGAGACCGACTATCAGGTGATTCAGGATATGGCTCTCGACAAGAAATACCGCGATGCTTACGACAAGTGGATTTCCGAGAAATCGCAATCTACATACATCCGCATTTCGGGCGATTACAGAAAATGCCCATTTGAATATGACGGATGGTTGCATAACGAACTCAAACGCTAATCATCTTAACCCTAATAACTTTCTGCGACAATGAGCATAGAATTTAAAAACGACGTCGAGGCAGCAGACAGCCTCAAAAAATGCCACGACCAACTGATGCAGGAAATCGGCAAGATGGTCTTTGGTCAAGACGAAATCATCGAGCAGGTGTTGACGGTGATGTTTGCGGGCGGACACTGCCTTCTCGTGGGCGTGCCGGGTCTCGCCAAGACATTGCTCGTCAACACTATATCAAAAGTGCTTGATCTCAAATACAGCCGCATACAATTTACGCCCGACCTGATGCCGTCAGACATCACGGGTTCGGAGATTTTGGACGATGACCGCAAGTTCAAATTCTTGAAAGGCCCCATCTTCGCCAATATCATCCTCGCCGACGAAATCAACCGCACTCCGCCAAAGACGCAATCGGCACTTTTGGAGGCGATGCAGGAATACACCATCACCGTATCGGGCAACAATTACAAACTCGATGAGCCTTTCTTTGTATTGGCGACGCAAAACCCTGTGGAACAGGAAGGTACGTATCCGTTGCCAGAGGCGCAGTTAGACCGATTCATGTTTAATGTGATACTCGACTATCCATCCCTTGACGACGAGATCACAATCGTAAAAAACACCACGTCCAACATCACTGCCGAGGTTAACAAGGTGCTTTCGGGCGAGGAAATGTTGTATTACCGAGGATTGATACGCCGTGCGCCAATTGCCGACAATGTAATCAAATATGCTGTAACTCTCGCCGCCAAGACACGTTGTAACACTGAGACCGCACACCCCGACGCCACAAAATATTTGAACTGGGGCGCAGGTCCCCGTGCGTCGCAGTACCTCGTTATCGGTGCCAAGGCATACGCATTGCTCCACGGCAAATATTCGCCCGACATCGATGACGTGAGGGCTGTCGCTCTGCCCGTATTGCGCCACCGCATCGTCCGCAACTACCGCGCCGAAGCCGAAGGAATCACCACCGACGACCTCATCAAGAGGTTCTTCTAACCGCTGTAAATAAATATACAAAAATTTAACATAAAAAATTAATAATATTTGTTTGCGATATTGTATTATTGATTATATTTGCGCACTTTTTTGAACACAGAATAACAATAGTACAAACCCTATAAAACCATAAAACGTTATGTATTGGACATTGGAATTGGCAACCAAGTTGGAAGACGCACCTTGGCCAGCTACCAAGGACGA
>JAGCRY010000157.1 GCA_017964465.1 Bacteroidales bacterium
AATTCCACTACCGAAACGCGCAAATCGGCACCACCTATTATATATATAGACAATTCGTTCTCGATGCAGGCGGGCGCGATGTCGGGTCTTAACCTCGAAACCGCCAAGGCAAAGGCTTTGGAGATTGTGGACGCCTTCCCGAGGGAGACGGATTTTCTTTTTATCACCAACGACTTTGAACAGCGGCACAACCGTCTTGTGAAGGCTGACGCGGTGAGGTTGTTTTTGCAGGAATTGCAATTGACGCCCGTAACGCCCACAATCTCGCAGGTGATAGACCGTGCAGTTGGCAGCCTTGGATTCTTGGACGTGGAGCCGGGATGCGACAAGAGCATCTTCCTAATATCTGATTTTCAGAAAAATATCTGTGATTTTGACGCCATTAAACCCGACACGTTGCTGTCGGTGAACTTGGTCGGCATTTCGTCGCAAAACATTGGCAATGTGTCAGTTGACACCGTGGAATTTCTCACACCATACAGGATGGTATCGGGGCAGGAGGAGGCTTTGGTAACGATTAGCAACTACGGCGACAAACCCGTGCGCGGTCTGCCGGTGAAGTTGTACGTCAACAATTCGGCGAAAGTGTCTGTAACCACCGACCTCAATCCGCACGAACGCCGTCAGGTATCGCTCAAATACGTCAATACCGACCGCAAGGCTGTGCGCGGACGCATTAGCATCAGCGATTTTCCGATAGATTACGACAACGATATTTTCTTTTCCTATCATATTGATTCAGTGCGCAATGTGCTGATTCTCGGCGAACCCGCCGCCAACAAATATCTCCGTGCGTTGCTTGGTCGCGACGGCAATTTTCAGATAGACGAAATGTCAACGGCTGCCAAGGATATTGATTTGCAACGTTACAAGTCGGTGATAATCAACCAAATGCAAAACATTCCGTCTGACTTGTGCAGCAAGATACAGACATTTGTGGCGGGCGGCGGCAGTTTTGTGTTTGTGCCGTCGTTTGATGGCGACATTGCTGGCTACAATCATCTCTTGTCGCTCTTGGAATGCAATTCCATAATCTCACGCGACACCATCCGCTGCAAGGTTCAGACCGTAAACACGCAGTCGGCGTTGCTGCGCGGCGCGGTGAAACAGTTGCCCGAAAATCCTGATTTGCCATATTTGACGCGGTATTTTAGTTCAATGTCCAATTCGTATCAGGGCGAGGAAGTGGTATTGGAATCCGACTCTTACAAGAAAGTAATGACCGCCAACGAGTACCGTGCGGGCAATGTTTATGTATTTTACACGCCGTTGGACAACAAGTCGGGCAATCTTTACAGTCATCGGTTGATTGTGCCGTTGATATACAACGCTGTGGCGACATCGCGCAATATGGGTCAGCCATATTATTCGGTCATCGGCAGGGACAATGGTTTTGCGGTAAAGATAGATGGCAATGTGGATGTCTCGAAGGTCTTGTTGAAGACAGAAGACGGCAACGAGTTCATTCCCAAAGTTTCAGGTCCCGACGCATTTATGAATTACAAGTTTTTCTCCGAAAACTGTGTACGCACCGCCGGATTCTGCGACCTCGTTATCAGCGGCAAACAGGAAGGCATTTTGGCGTATAATTACGACCGGCGCGAGTCAGACCTCGATTTTTGGACGGCAGACGAAGTTTCAGAGCGTTTTGAAGGCGTAGGATTGGGCGGCGTCCGAGTGATGGATTCCAACAGTCAAGCATTTGCAAATGAGGCGGTTGCAAGTGCAACAACAAAGCCGCTGTGGAAATTTTTTGTAGTAATTGCATTAATTTTGGCTGTTGGCGAGATTTTTGTTGCAAGATTTCTTTGAAAATCAAAATTATATTATTAATTTTGACGCGAAATAACAAACAATTATTAATAACAAAAAAACTTCAACAATTATGGCAGAAGAAGTAGTACCTCAGGGCACAGGCAAAGAGCCTCAGCAAAAACTCATGATGATTCTGGTTTGCTGGTTTCTTGGCACTCTCGGAATTCACCGTTACATGATGGGTTATGACAACTGGTGGAAGATGCTCATAACTCTCGGCGGTTGTGGTATCTGGACAATCTTGGACTTGATCAAGTTGTTCACCGACCAACTTCCGATGGCTGACGGCACACCCCTCAAGAAAGACTAATACGGTTTTGACACTGTTGAAGTCGGCTCAGATTTGGTACAAAATACCATTTTCTAAAGACAAAGCCCCGGGTTTTCACAAGATCCGAGGCTCTTTTTTTGTATAATTATGTGGTTAAAAATCAAAGAGTTTTTACGTGCGCTCATTTCAGTTACAGAAAGCACCTCGCCGATAAAGTATCGGTACGGGGCGCGAATTTTTGTGATTGTGGTGCTGATGGCGTATTTTACATTTAGCAATCCGCCTAACAACAATCCTGCAGGGCACAGCACAGTTTGCATTTTCCATAATTTGACAGGCTACCCATGCCCCGCCTGCGGCACAGTGCGGGGACTGAAATATTTTTTTCATTTGGATTTTTATAAAGCACTGATGATGAACCCTTTGGCGGTGATTGTTGCGCTTTATATGATTGTGGGTTTGGTATGGATGACAATAGACCTCTGCCGTAATAATGACAGCTTCGACCGACTCACAAAGTTCAAGCCGCATTGGAGTTTCATCGTTGTCCTCATCATCCTCACCGCTGCAAACTGGTGGTGGAACATCCAAAAAGGGCTCTAAGAATGCTTGCCCATCATTTTTTCTGCACCTTGACCGAATGTCCATCGAGACGAATGATATAAACACCCGGACGCAACGCCGCAAGAGAGATTTCTATGTTTTCATTCTTGGATATCATATTGATTTTCCGCGACATGACCCTTCGCCCTGTTACGTCTAAGACTACAATTTCCGAGTTTTCAATATTATGAGGAACTGTTATGTTAATCATTCCAGTGGTTGGATTTGGATATGCAATGAGCGGCGAATGGTCATATTTCAACTCGTTTGTGGCTGTAATGGGGTCACTGAGGTCTATAACGACGCTGTTTCCAATGTTTGAGATGCCACCGTCACTATATTTATTAAGTACATAAAAGGTGTAAGTGCCGTCATCATTCAAATCAAAAGTATATGACCTCGCGGCGGTATCGGCGACAGATTGTAGCAAATGGTTTCCGTCATATATCTCATAACCAGATATATGTGGTGAATCATTACCAGGACCACTTATGGAAATGTCATCAACGAAAACTGTCGATGGATTATTAGTATCAGATAAGTGGCTAATATTGAGATATATGGAAGAGCCAGCATATTTATCAAGGGGAACTTTATATTCATTCCATTCCGCAGCTTCGATCCTGAAAATTTTAAACGTACTGAAACGAGAAGTTTTGGTGCTTTGACCAATTGTGAGCAAAGATGCGTCGCCTTCCACTTTTGCCCAAAACCTCAAGGTGTCGCCAGGATGAATAACCACGTTAGGTAGAGTCATATAATCGCCATAAAATTCGTATGAATTGGAGACATTCTTTATGCAGGATTGACCACTGTGGTACGCTTCAGATGAGAGAGTCCATGCCAAATTATCATTATCCATATTGACATTGGCGTATAAAAACTTGTGAACGTCTTCGTTAGAGTGCATTGAATCAAAATTTTCGCCGAAATTTTTTTTATGAGTTTGCCACGTTAGGAGGACGGACGAACTGTCGTCGCTAAGTTTGGCTTCGAGCGTGGCAGGCAGATACTTTTCGGTGATATTATAAGGATTATATGGCTGAATTTCAGTGACATTGAAACCCGACGCTAACGAGGCTTTCAGTTGGTTTTCACGCTTTGAATATGAGTTCCATGCCTTTGAAATCATCTGGAAAGAGTCATCCACCGGGTTTGTACAGTCTGCATACCCGCCGCTGAGGATGCCAACAATCTGTTTTTTGAGATTGAACAATGGAGCGCCTGACGAACCGCCCTCGGTTGTGCCAACGTCCCATTTTTCAATGTGCCAATGGGAGAATTTATCATAATGGACACCGGGGTCAACATCAGGATATGAATCTTGATACGGTTTTGAACGCGAGATTGAAATTTTCTTTGTTTTGCCCTGCGGATGATGGATGGTCGCCACGCTTGAAAGATTGTCAGTTGTGGAAATCGACAAACCTGCATAATACGGCAAATATTCCTCCGGTATATTTTGTTTGAGGCGTAAAAGCGTGAAATCTAACGCCGGGAAAAGTTTTGATGATGTGCGTCCCCTCTGGTCTGTATATTTCTTTTTCGGCGCAGTGGCGACAATCGTCCCGCCAGTCATTGAATAATAAGGTAAAATACTGGAAGTTGTTCCACATGATGAATTTTCATAATTGAAATACACGACTGTGTTATCGGCAGCATCTTGTTCACATAAACAATGAGCGGCAGTAAGAACGTATGGAGTCTGGTCACATTGTACATTGTTGACGATACTGCCGGTACACATGAAAGACTCCATGTCATTATCAATGCTGAGCAACACAACGGCGTGCTTGATGTCCTGGAAAGCCTGACCTTCATCACAGTTGATGTTGACTTCCGAGGAGCACGCCTCTCTTGAACCCGACCCCTTGCTATACTTTCCAAACATATTAGCATAGTCATAGCAAATGGCGGTTATCTCAAAATCTTCCTGCACAACTCCTTGAGGTACAAACAGTTCGACATTGATAGTATCGCCCTGAATTTGGCGCGTAAGGAGTGAAAGGTCGGAAACATCGTTTGTAAGCGCACCAAGAATGTCATCACGGTCATTGTTATATACATAAAGTTCACATCCATCGCTCAATGTCAATCCGCTGGTTCTCAGACCGATGGAATATGCGCCATGAGACGTGATAGACAGTGTGAAAGTCGTTCCGTTGGCAGTGGATGTCGCCGTGGATTCCTCCATGAAATGTATGCTGCATGGCAAAAGTTTGCCGAAATACGCACGACCTTTGACATGGACAGTTGAAGCCTTAGACAATGGTGGGGCAATGCTGATGGTCTTTGTGGCGGGTGTGAGGGTGTTATGAATGTTTTTCATCAACATCGTGTTCTCAATTTGCGCAACCGTCGAAAATGCAGTAAAAATTAAAAATAATGTTGTTATAAATAGTCTCATTCTTGGTGTTTTAACAATTAACACGGCAAAGATAATTATAAAGAATGACTTGTTTGCAACAATTTTGCAAAAAAAATATAAATGGATTTCAGATTTTGCTATTGGTTTGTTAACTTTGTAGCGGATTATTTACACAACAAAGTCAGATGAAAAAGAGAATAATAGCAATCATAATGGCGTTGGCATGCGGCATCGGACCGCTGTACGCGCAGAATGTAGTGAAGACTGAGACGTTCATCTCGGTAAATGGCATAAAAATGTATCTTCATAAGATACGCAGCGGCGAGACCATAGAAGCCATCGCAAAGGCGTACAACACTACTGTACAGATAATCAGCATGCACAACCAACAATACAACGGCAAGTTCCCCGAAGGCATCATGCTCAAGATTCCTGCAACCGCCGACAATGCGACGGGCGGAAGCTCACAGGAATTTGCATACCACCAGGTAGAAAAAAAGCAGTCGCTCTATGGCATCGCGCGTAAATATGGAGTGAGCGAAGACGACATCATCCGCTACAATCCCAAAGCCAAAAGCGGAATCAATGTCGGCGAAGTTCTGAAAATTCCGGTTGGAAACGTCCAGGATCCCGATCGCCATGACCCCAATTTTGTTTTCCACACGGTTAAACAGAACGAAAGCGTCAATTCAATATGCACCTTATATAAGGTGGACCTCAACGATTTCTACAAATACAACCCAAAATCAAAGACAAGTTTCAAGGAAGGCGACGTCGTTGTCCTCCCAAAAAGCGAATCCTTCTATGATGGTCAATCGGACGAAAATGTCGCAGAACAGGACAACATCGACAATGCAGACCTGATTAGACTCGAGGCTGCCAAAAGTCCCGACTACACCTCATGCGAAACCTACCATTACTCAAAGTCGAAAACTATCCGCGTGGCTTTGATGCTGCCGCTCAACCTCACTAAAAATGAGTCGCTAATCAACGCCTACATCAACGACCCAAACAAGAACAACCTTTCTGCAAAAAACACGGAAAGCATTTTTGAGTTCTATGAAGGTGCGCTGATGTCGATAAGGGAGTTCCAGCTAAAAGGTTACAATGTCCAACTCGATGTCTATGACACCGAACGCAGCGGCAACGCAGCAAAAATGGACATGATTTGTGAAGACCCGGAACTGAAAAAAGCCGACCTTATCATTGGCCCGCTCTATACGGAGAATGTAACAAGGGTTGCAAAATTTGCAAACGAGAACCATATAGCAATGGTTTCGCCGTTTGCCATAAAGAATGAGCTTCTGAAAGACAACCCCTATTTGTTCCAGTTCACTCCGAGTGCAAACACCTCAATCGAGGAAACCGCCGAATTTTTCTCACGAATGACAGACTGCAACCTGATTTTGCTACACAGTGCCGAAAGCAAACTCAAACCAGCCGAAATAACACTACTACGCAACTACCGCAACATTATCAATTCTATCAACAACCTCGCACTCAAGGACATAGACTTCGATAATGGCGGCACAAACGTCCTCAAAACTGCGCTTAACCTCATCGAGACAAACGTCATTGTAGTGACAAGCAGCGACGACGAAGTGTTCATCTCAAAGATTATCAACTACTTGACAAATCTCCAAAAGAACGAGAAATACAAAATCGTCCTTCTCGGCTCTCAGAGTTGGGAAAAAATCAACAATATTGACGTAGAGTTTCTCCAGAGCATGAATTTCAGTTATCGTTCCGCGAACTTCATCAATTATGACAACCCAAAAGTGCGCAACTTCGTATCGGATTTCCGCGACAAATTCAACGGCGAGCCGGCAATATACGGATTTGCGGGCTATGACATTTGCAATTATTTTGTTGACCAGATAGCCAAGAAGGGCAAGTATTTCCATTTTTGCCCCGATGGCAGTACCACCAACGGACTCGCCTACAAGTTTGATTTCCAGAAAGTTTCGCCCCTCGGCGGATATGAAAACCATACCAATTTTGTACTTCAATACAGCGAGAGGTTCACATTGGAGGAGGTGGAGTAGAAGCAAGTAATTGAAGTGATTGAAGTGATTGAAATAAATTGAAAATTGAATAAAATAAAAGCGGCGCATCTTCTTGTGAAGTGCGCCGCTTAATTTTTGTCGGAATTGTCAATTGTCAACTGTCAATTGTCAACTGATAATTGATAATTGTCAATTACTTAACCTCCGAGAAGTACTTGATTGTACGAACCATCTGCGAGGTGTAGGA
>JAGCRY010000158.1 GCA_017964465.1 Bacteroidales bacterium
TCAACAAGTTATCGCAGTTGGCGACGGTGCAAACGACCTCCCGATGCTCAACCTCGCCGGCCTCGGCATCGCATACCACGCCAAGCCCAAAGTGAAACAAAACGCCCAACAGTCGATTTCAAGCATCGGCATCGACGGCGTGCTGTATATGTTGGGATTCAAGGATTCGTATATACAGCAATAAATTCAAGATTAAAGTTGATAGATTAAAGTTGAAAATCAACAAATCAACAAATGCAATCTCCTCATTCCGTCCGATAAATATGTAGATTTACATTATTATTGGACGGATTGAAAAATTCCATCACCCTATCGGAAAACGATGGAGAACAAGTGGTTTCGTAGGTCAATTGCGGGAAAATTTCGCGCAAACTTGCGAGGCGGTCGGGCATATCATAATCGCCGCAAATGATGACGTATTGCGGCCGACGGTCGGCAAAAGCGGGATTCAAGAAATATTTTTCGGAATACACATTGTGTTCGTGCAGCGAAATGTCGGCGGATTCCGACGAAAAATACAGCGACGGGTCGAGGTCGGGGTATGTCTTGCGCAGCCTGTAAACCTCCACGTCCTTGCCCAAATAAAACAACGGCAGCGACTTGCCGCACGACATTCCCCTGTCCTCCACAAAGATGGACGATATGTCAGATTTGTAATGCGACAACCAAACCATCGTCTCCACCTGCGGGCGGCGCATATAAGACATTGACGTAAGCACCAACATCGGAGTATTGACGGCAAAAAACAACGCGACGCTCCAACGCCTGAGCCACGGTCGGGTGCTGATAAAACGCGATTCGCGCTCAAACCTAAACCACCCCGTGACGCAAAGCATAAAAAACAGCGGAAGTATCGAAACCATAAATTTTTCCTCCTTGTTGGGCAGTAGGTACGACACTATCACATAGAACGTTACGGGGAAAAACAACAGGAAACAATGCCGCCAAGACTTCACGTAGCCAAACAACGCAAACAAGCCCCACGGAAACGGTATCACCATCGCCAAAATCGAGATGTACATATAAATGCTCCTGAACTCCCACTCATTGTTTTGGTAGCCGTTGACAACATCAGCCACGTATTCCCCAAACACGTAAAACGGTGTGCCAAAGGCGATTGTATCCACGAGACCTTCCAACGCAAAAAACGCAATCGCCGCCCCAAACAATATCATCAAAGCCCGCGTGAAGCCCGATTTGAGGATATAACAGATGGCGCAACCGATGAGGATTATCATCAGATTATAACAAAACGACACCGACACGCCGAGCAAAAATCCCGTGAAAATATCGTCGGCAATCTTGTAAGTCTGTTTGCGAGTTTTGGCGAGGCGATAGACGGCGGCAAGCATAATGACCGACGCCACACATTCGGGCATATTTTTGACGCACAGATATGGATAAAACCACAACATCGATGTCAATACGCCAATTGCGAGGGCGGCGCGGCGGTTGGCAAGTCGGTAAGTAATTCTGTAACAATAATATATGGTCAACATCGACAACAATCCGTGCGCGAGCCTCATTATGAACATCTTGCTCCGAGCGTCAAAAAGATTGAAAAATTCGCACAGATACAAAATCCCGGCGTTGATGTAGAGATAGACGACGCTATTGCCGTGACGGATAAAACTGTAAATGTCGTCGTTCATTATCAACTGTTGCAACGTCAAGTCGCCGCTTACGATGTGCTGCGCCGTTTCGAGATAGGCATAATGGTCGAAACCGAAGGCAATGCCCCGTCCAAACAGCACCGCCAACAGCCTGAAAAAGAAGCCCATCCATATACAAAACAACAACGGCTTCTCCTCGAAACAATATCTAATGAATCGACGCATTTTTTAATTTCCAAATCCCTGCAACTCGCACAATTTCTTGTACGTACCATTTTTGGCGAGAAGTTCGTCGTGGCGACCGCGCTCGATGATTTCACCGTTTTGGAGGACGCAAATCTCGTCGGCATTGCGGATTGTCGAGAGGCGGTGGGCAATGACGATTGACGTGCGGTTTTTCATCAGATTGACCAAAGCATCCTGCACAAGTCGCTCGCTCTCGGTATCAAGGGCGGATGTCGCCTCGTCGAGAATAAGGATTGGCGGATTTTTCAGGACGGCGCGGGCGATGGAGATGCGTTGACGCTGACCGCCAGAGAGTTTGCCGCCACGGTCGCCGACGGTGTAATCGTAGCCTTCAATCTTTTCTTTGATGAAATCAGTAGCGTTGGCAACCTGCGCCGCCGCCGTAACTTCCTCATCCGACGCACTTTCCACACCAAAAGCAATGTTGTTGCGGATGGTGTCGTTGAACAAAATCGACTCCTGGTTCACATTGCCCATCAAGGCGCGGAGGTCGGAGAGTTTGTAATTTTTGATGTTGATGCCGTCAATCAAAATCTCGCCTTCCTCAACGTCCCAAAATCTCGGCAGCAAATCTACAAGTGTGGATTTTCCGGAGCCCGACTGACCGACGAGCGCGACTGTCTTGCCCTTCTCGATTTTGAGGTTGATATTGCGGAGTACATATTTTTCATTATATCGGAACGAAACGTTGCGGAACTCAATCGACGAATTGAAATCGTTGATGCGCACGGGGTTTTCGATTTCGGGAACGGTGGACATATCGTCGAGGATAGCGTTGACACGGTCGAGCGACGCCATACCCTTCTGGATGGTGTTAAAAGTCCTCGCGAGGTCTTTGGCGGGGTTCAATATCTGCGTGAAAATCACCAAGTAAGCGATAAATTCAGACGAGGTGAAGGTATTGTCGCCCTTGACCAAAATCAGGTAGCCGCCAATTACCAAAATGAACGTAAACGCCAAAATTCCCAAAAATTCGCTCAGCGGCGACGCCAACGAATGTTTGCGCATAATCTTGTTTTGGAGGCGATATACCTTGTCGTTGATTTTCTTGAAACGCTCCTTCATCTTGCCCTCAGCCACAAAAGCCTTGATGATGCGAAGGCCGCCGAGGGTTTCTTCCATTATAGTCAACATCTCGCCCGCCGCAGCCTGACCTTTGCCAGAGGTGTCTTTGAGGCTCTTGCCAATCCTGCCTATCACAATTGCTATGAAAGGCAGCACCAAGAACGACACGCAAGTCAATTCCCAACTTGTATAAATCATATAGCTGAGGAACACAATTATCTGTATCGGGTCTTTGAACAACATATCCAAACTACCCGAAATGCTCGCCCTAATCTCCTGTACGTCAGAGGTGAAGCGGCTCAGGATGTCGCCTTTTTTTGATTCGGAAAAATACCTCAACGGCAAGTCCAAAATCTTGTTGTAAATCCTCCGCTGGAATTGCATCACGGTGCCGTTGCTGATTGGCGCCATAAAGAAACTGCCCATATACGCGAAGAAATTTCTGAAAAACGCACCAAACAGCACCGCCCCGCCGAGAAACAACAATGCGTGGAATTTGCCGTGCTCCTCGCCTATCAGATACACCTGATAATTAAAATGATCCATAAAACTCCGATAACTCCACTCAAATTCGCCCGGGTCTGCCACAACGCCGCTGTTGGTATTGAACAACGTATCCAAAAACGGTATGAACATCGTGAAACTAAACAACGAAAACGCCGTCCCCAGTGCGTTGAGGACGATATTGAGAAACGCATATTTCTTAAACGGCGCAAGATAGCGCACAATTACTGCAAAACTGTTCATTTACATCTGTATTGATTGATTCGGGGACAAAGATACACAAAAAAACGGGGTTTTTAGCGTTTCCAAAACAAATTCCAGAAAAAAAATTAAACGGTTCGCCGCCTCGCCGCGTCTATTAACATACAATCAAATCTCGAAAATATGGACTCTTCTAACAAAATCTCTCGCCGCGAAGCGATGAAAAAAATGGGCGCGGTAGCGGCGACGGCGGCAATTTCAATGTCGGGCGTTGGTGCGCTCGCATCTTGCGCCGAAACTGTTGCCGCCGGTCTCGACAGACCGCTCAAAGTGTTGCTCCTCAATGGTAGCCCGAGGCGCAACGGCAATACTTTCACATTGCTCTCCGAAATAGAATCGCAATTGAAGAAAAACAAAATCGAAAGCGAAATTTTCCAACTCGGCAACCGACCGATACGCGGTTGTGTGGCTTGCGGACAGTGCCACGCGAAGGGATTGGACAAGTGCGTTTTTGATGACGACGTTTGCAACCAAATCGCCGAAAAACTCGCCACTTGCGACGCACTCGTAGTTGGCTCGCCGGTGTATTACGGAATGCCCGCCGGACAGGTTTTGTCGGTATTGCAAAGGCTCGGATACTCCGCCGGAAAATATATGCAGGGCAAGCCCGCCGCAGCGGTTACGGTATGTCGCAGGGGCGGCGCAACGTCGGCATTCCAAGCGTTGCAAATGGCGTTTCAGATGTTGAATATGCCGA
>JAGCRY010000159.1 GCA_017964465.1 Bacteroidales bacterium
ACTCAGGGCATACGTGGTGCATCTGGATTGTTGCGCCGCAGTTGCTGCACTTTGTGAGCGTGGGGGCGGTTGCCTTATAATGTGTTCTTCTCTTGTCCCTTCTTGTCTTGGACATCTTGCTTCTTGGATTTGCCATTTTCTTTTACTTATTTTATATGTTATTTAATTTTGCTTTTAGTTTTTTCCAGTTCGGGTCGCGGGAGAGTTTTTGCTCTATAGTCTCTTCTTTGTCCTCGTCATCTTCATCTTCGACGTATTCTTCCTCATCATATTCTTCATCGTCTTCGTCGTCGGCGATGATGATGTGAGAGAGTATCTCAGGGTCACATCCTGGCTGTCCGTCGGGTGTGTCGGGATGTACACGGCGTGCGGGCAGGCTCAGCACAACATATTCATATATGTGCTGGCTGAGGTCGAGGAAGTCGTCTTCTTCTCCAATGGTGATTACGTCGTCGGCTTCGTCGATCGGCGTTGTCTTGTCTCCATATTTAACCACAAGGTCGTATGATGCGTCGATTGGCATGTCGAATGTATCGAGACAGCGGTCACACTCCACACAGAGCGTGCCGGTGATGTCAAGACATATATCAAGTCCCGCCGACGATGCTTTCATCGTGACGTGGACATCGGCATCGCCGTCCTGCACAAGCGGCTCGTCGAACATTGAGAAGAAGTCTTTATCTATGTGATAATCAAACTCGTAGATGCCCGACTCCAGTGTCTTGTAGTCTATTATGTACTCTTGTCCCTTGTTAGACATGGTTCACCTTTTATAAGGCGCAAAATTAATCATTTATCTGCAATTAAAAAAAAATATTTTCATTTTTTTGCAGAATTATACGGGGATTGCCACGCTGATGACCTTGTAGGGCTGTCCTTCGGCGTTGTTAATGAGTGTGAATGTCTCGCGGTAGAGTTGCTCTCCACGTGTGAATTTTCGGCTTTTCTTCTTGCCCTTGATGATTTCGTCCCAGAATTTGTCGAAGTTGTCCATGTCGTTTTTGGTGAGGGCGAGGATTTCGCGGAGATTATGTCCGACGATGTCGGAGCGTTTGTAGCCTGTGACTTCAAGGGTTTTGTCGCGGAGATCCTGCACAACGGCGAAGATGTCGTAGCGTGTAATGATACAAGTGTCGGCGAGAGCGTCGAGGATTGCTTCGGTTTCGTATTGGAGTTTGCCGATTTCAGTGCGTGATTCTTTGATTCCGGCGAGGGATTTTTGGATTTCGGTTTCACGGAATGCAAGTTCGTCGCTCTGTGTGCGGAATTTCTCGAGGAGTTCGGCGGTGTTGATGTTCTTCTTGATGTTGCTGATGGAGGATGCGATACGCTCTGCCACACTGTTGAAGAATGTGATTTGGTAGTCTTCAATCATTTTGATTGAGGCAATCTCAATCACGCCGTGAACTTCGTCTTCAAAAACGAGCGGCACGAGGAGCAGGCAGCGGGGCTTGTTCTCACCGAGTCCAGACGTTATATAAAGGTATCCGTCGGGAATGTCTGTGAGGAATATTGTTTTTCCTTCGATGGCGCAGCGACCGACAAGGCTCTCGCCAAATTCCACGCGGGCTTCGAGTTGTTTCTTGCGGTCGAATGCGTATGCGGCTTTGAGGCTGAGATATTTTGTGTCTTCCTGTTCTTCAGAAATGAAGATACCACCCTGCAATGCGCCCACGTACTTGACGAGGAAGCTGATGACGTTGAAGGAGAACTCGGAAATGTCGATGTTGCTCATACGGAGGTATTCGCCGAGCTGTGCAAGACCGTTCTGAGACCATGAAAGTTTTTCATTTTCGACCTTTCGGTTTTCTTCTTCTTCGCGTGCGTGTTTGAGGTTTTTCTGCATGTCTATCAGCGCAACGTCGAGAGCGTTTTCGTTGTCGATGTCATACTTTATATTAAGGTCTCCACTACCAATGCTTCGTGCAAATTCCGTTGTTTTCTGGATTTTTTCAGCAAAGATGTTGAGCGACTTGTAGAACGTGTTGATTTCTTCGTCGGAAGACTCGAGGTGCTCTACCTTGTCATACTCGCCGCGGTCGATGTAATTGAGCATAAGAGATGCCTGTTGCATCGGGTTTGTGGATTTGCGGACGAAGGTGAGGGTGAAGAATACCATCATGCAAAGGCCGAGGAAAGACAGCAGGAAGTATGGCATTATCTTCCTGATGGTCTGTTTGATAATGCGTGAATAGTATATTTCGGAAGCCAGCATCCACGGCTTGCCGCTGTCTTTGACATTGATCGGAATGAGTTTGATATGTGACCTGTTGCCGTCGCGGTCTTGATAGTCCGTGCTGCAAACGAGAGATTCTGCCAGCGCATGGGCTACTTCGTCGTCGTTGTCGATGCCGGCGTATGCGTCGAGGAAGATTGTACGGTTGAGGTCGGGGTTTGAATGGCAGTAGATTCTGCCGTTGCTTGCTATGATGAAGGGCTTTCCTGCATAATCACTTGGCATAATGTCGAAATACTTGGCTATGTTAGAGAGCGGTATTTCGACTTCCACGATGCCGATGAATGTATCGTTCAATACAATCCTTGTGGCTATTGATGTGCATTGTCTCGATTCACTGTGCGCGATGTATTCACCCGTGTTGATTTCGGGGCTTGTGAAAAGTGTGTGCATCGAGCCGTTTTTCAACTGGTAGTAGTTTTCGCTGACGTATTCTCCTTCTAGGTCCACAGTGTCTTTGACGATTTTTGGTCTGCCGTCGAGCAGGTATGATTTCATGATTAGACGTCCATAGGGTCGAGACCATGACTTGCACACTGCCGAGAACTCCCATGTCACTGTAATGGAGGCGAGTTGCGGGTTTTCGATGCAAAGGTTCTGGAGGCTTTGCTCCACGTATGGGATTAGGTCGTAACCATATTCTTCACGTGCGGAGGCGAGCATGTTTCCAATCGTGCTTGCTGTCTGGACGTTTGTGTTGAAGTATGACGAAATCTCGTCCGACTTGTATTGGCAGTACCTTTCGGATGTCTTTATAGTCTGGTTGAGGCTGACCTTGTAGTCGTCGTACACAAGGTACGTCGCTACCAGAATGTAGGCCAGGAGCAACGAGAATATCAGTATCGCTATGTTGCGGAAGTTATTTTTCATTCTGTCATTCAGGTTATAATCGTAATTATATCAAAACCATCTAACAATTTTTGCACCAAACATTTTTATTAAACGTTGATGCTAATTTTTTTGCAACCAAAGTTATATAATTTCTTTGAGATTTTGAGCGATTTTTTCAAAATGTTTATTTTATTTTGTAATTTAACATTTGTTAACTAAAATCGTGAAACCTTTTTGATGTTTTTGCGTTCTTATAGGTGTGTTTCATGTTATAGAATACTTCTTTTTTTAGTTGTTTATTTTTTGATTGCGGGGCGGCCATCCGGACGCCCCGTTCTTTTTTGTTCTTTTGAAAACGTTGATTTCCAGCTATTTGCCAGCGATATAGTGCCTTCCGATCTGACATTCTATGCATCTGCGAGGCTTGCAATATGCCGTGTCGAGTTGTATGACGGCTTGGGAGTCGTATGCGGAGTGTATGGAAATTCCGGCTTTCTTTTTTGTTTCGACGAGTGAATTTTTTTCTGGAGGAAGTTTTTCAAGGATGTCAACCGCGAGTTCGGCGAGGGTCGTGTCGCCGGTGTATTGGGCATAGCATGTGAGGAATGGACATACAAGGTTTATTATCAACAAATGTTTCGCATCGGTGCCGAGAGGCGGAATTTCATTGTTGGGTTTAATTTGGAACAATGATTCCATTTGCTCTATGTCAGTGTATGACAGCATTTTGTCAAAGATTGGCGTGTTTGAAGCGACGAGGGATGCGAGTTGTCGTGTGCGGATGAATGGCGAATTTTGGGGACGTGTGCCTGAATATTTCCAGATGCTGTGGTCGATAGGGGAGAGGTTGTGTTTCGCCTGTTGGTATTTGTATTCCTGGGTGAGCAGTTCGCTGTCCGAACCTTTATATTTGCCGGATAGAAGGAAGCCCGCCTGACCATACATTATGGCGAGGATTGTTGTGAAAGAATCTGAGTTCTTGATTATCAGGTTGTATGGAATGGATTTCGCCATCATTTCAAAGGGCGTGGAGTTCTTTCCAAAACCGAAGCTCCGTGCCAGATGTTGCCAGAAAGTTTGCATCCAGTCGCCTTTTGTCGCTTCAAGGGTGGAGCGTATGAGGGCGGATTTTTGTTCGAGGCGTTCAATGGTGAGGCGCGAGGTGAATGAAAGCGAGTTGAACGTGCTGAGTTCGAGGATGCCCGCCGGACATAAATGTGGGTTCTGTTGTGTGAGCAGTTTTTTGCAGCGGTCGTCTATGGACGTGTCATATCTTATGACGAGTGTCGGCACGATGTTGCCTGCGCGGTCATGGAGCGGCGAATCGTCCTCAAAAACCACGTGCAATATTATGTTGTCGTATGCGCGGTCGAGGTGGTGCTTGTGGATTGTCCATAGTGATGATTTTGTATGGAGTTCCACATTGCCAGTCCACAGAATTTCACCGATGCGAATCTGGGCGTCGGTGATGTCTGGACCTGACATGGTGTTCGTGTATCCTGTCTTGACTACTTGGACGGGTTCGCCTTGCGTGGTATGCAGCCCGGCTGGGTCAAAAAGCCTGTTTTGCCATATAAGAGCGAGTGTCTTTTCGTTCATAATGAGGATGTTAGTCGTCCACGATAAGTTTTTTGAGGCGTTCGATCTGTAGTTCCTTTGCTTCTTCCCTGAGTTTCTGTGCCGTATTTGTGAAATACTGGTGTGAAGACAGGAATTTCACTTGGTTTTTGTTCCACGTGTTTATGTCGATGTCCTTGCCTTGGGCGCGTAGTTCCTCGTAGAGGTTGTTTGAGACGGGGATGAAGTCGCTGCGACCGAGGTAGTCGAGGTCGGCGTCACAGATGACCTTTTCGAGAAGGTTCTTCGGGTTTGGCGGGAGTTTTGTCGCCATGATTATTTCACAAATTTTGTCGATCTGTTCCTCGGAGTAGTGCCATTGAGGAAGAATTTCACGTGCAATTTCTGTGCTGTATAATTCATGGTTGTCAAAACCCTTGATGAGTCCTGAGTCGTGGAAAAGCGCCGCAGTTTTCAGGAGCAGTATGTCGCTGTCGTCGAGTCCTTCACCGAGACCGATGAGTTCTGACTGGTTCACAACGTCGATTGTGTGCTTGTAGTTGTGATAATGAAGCGTCTTCGGGAGTTCGCGCTCGAGTTTGTCGAGGATGACTTCCTGAAGGTCGGTGAACTGACGGAGGGCGTATTTGAGTTTGAAAATTTCATTTGGGAACTCTCCGATTTTTTTGTTGACGGAGAGTGCCGGACGCAGCCTCCTGATGTAGTACATTTCGAGGTCTCCATGATATTTCACAGGTGTAACGCCGTTATAGTCGCTGACGAAATATTCCCTGACGAGTTCGTATGTATATACAGAAACGTTGATTTTGTCATGTTCGGCGGCAGCCGCCATTCGTGTGGCGATGTTTACGGTTTCGCCCTTGATGTCGTATGAAAATTTTTTCTTTCCTGTTGTCGTGGCGATGACCGAGCCGGTATGGATACCAATGCGGAGTTCCCAGAATTTGTTATCCTCGCCGATTTCCTCCCTGAGGCTTTTTGTGTAGCGTACCATTTCCATCGCGCTCAATACAACGTCCACAGGGTTCGTGATGTTTTTATGAGGAATGCCTCCAACACACATGAAGGCATCGCCTATGGTTTTGATAATCTGAAGGTTATGTGCTTCTGCAATGTCTGCGAAATGGATCAGAATCTGGTCGAGTTCGTCCACGGCGGATTGTGTTCGAGGCTCGTTGTTGTTTGATTTGTAGCCGCGCATGTCCACATACATAACTGTAGCCATCTTGAACCTGAGAAGCCTTGTTCCGGTCTCTGAGTCGATGGTTATGTCTTGAGGCAGCACGTCTTTGGGCAGCGTTGAAATTACGCCTTCGAGACGTTCAATCTCGGACTGCGCTTTTTCACATGATGCTTTCAACTGTGCAATCTCTTGGTTTGCTTGCTCCAGTTCGTGCTCCAGACGTGCGTTTTCGTTTTTGAGTTCATTTTGGCTGTTGTCCATAATGTATGTGTGCTAATTTGTGAGGTTTTAATATTGCGCGAATTTACAAACAAATGTGTAAATATGCAAAAAAAACTGCGATTGTTGTCTGTGCAATTGTTGCTGACAGTCAATCGCAGTTTTAGAATGGATTATTTATGCAGTTTGCATGATTAGCGAGTGAGGAGCCAAAGAGCCTGGTCAATGTTTTTGCGGAGACCTGGCAAAGCTGCGCGAGCCTCGGCAACGGTCTTATACTGCGTTACAGTCACCCTGTGGTACTGGCCGTAGGGTTCGAGGATTTTGGAGTCGTAGCCCTTAGCCTTGAGTTTTGTGTTGAGTTTCTGGGCGTTGTTGTAGAGGGTGAAGCTGCCTGCAACGATATAGAACGTGTTGGCGTCGTTCACCTTGGTGTCCGGCACTTCGGAGAGGTTGCCGTTCTTGTCCTCAGTCATCACTGGCTCTTGCTCGGCGTTGGTGTTTGTGCCGGATTCAGCCGTTGTGGGGTTGGCGTTGTAGTCGTTGTCGCTGGTATTGCCGGTGTATTCAGTGTCGGCGTAGGGGTCGATTTCCTGCATTGCGTCGCTGTTGTTGCCGGTGCTTGCCTGGTCAGCGTTTTTGTTGTTCTTGCAACCTGCGAGCGCGAGCATCGCTACGGATGCAATCGCGAGACCAAATAGTTTAAGTTTTGACATAATGTGTTTATTTTTAGAGTTTTACAATTGTGTATAGACTATTTTCAGTGGTAAAATTACAAATATTTTTTGATATTGTGTATATTTTTCGTTTCTTTTTTTTCAATACGCCACTCTTAATGCTGTCGCGTTGTGAAAAATGTCTTTGGAGATTGTGACGGGGCTTAGGTCTGAGAGTTTTGCAAGACACGCAACCGCCTGGTTTTCATCGGATTCCATGAGGAAATAGATGTTACCGTCGTCGGAGACTTCAAAGTCTTTGCATGACTTGTCGCCCGGCAAGATTTTTAGTATGTCGCCGTTTGAGATGTTGTAGATGTTGAGGTGGCGGAAGTCTTCACGCTCGGATGCGTAGTCGGCGCATGTGTAAACAATGAAGTCGTGTTCGGGGGTGAACTGTATTTTGCACAGCGGGTTTATTGACAGGTCGTTGTCAACGCACAGGTTGTCGCAGCTGATTGTTTTGATGTGCTTTGCAATGCCGTCGAGGAACGAGTATATAAGCACCTTCTGCATGTCGTGACATGAGATGAGCCGTCCGTCGGGGCTGAATGTAGGGTTGTATAATGCTTTCGTGTCGGGATTGACGATGCTTGTGAGTGTGCTGTCGCGCATGTCGTAGAGGATGACCATGCATGAATATTCGTCAAACTGGCATGTGACCGCAAGATAGTTTCCGTCAGGGCTGAAGCTGCGTGAGCGGTAGTTGTAGCGTCCGAGCGACAGGCTTTGGTCTTTTTGAGTGTTGATGTCGTATATGTGGACGGAACAGTGTCCGTCGGTTGTGTCTGTGTATGCAATCAGGTCGCCGTCGGGGGAAAGGGTGATGTCTGTGCCTTTGATGTCGGTTGTCTTTAGCAAGTCGGTGGAGTTTCCGACCATGACTTTCCCGTCGGATTCTATGGCGAAGAAGTTGTCGGCGTTGTGCGCAGGTTTCTGGGAGTCTGTTTTAGGTTCGCTGAGAATTGAGATGGTTTCGGCGGGCAGGGTGATTGTGTCAGACACTCCGCTGTTTTCGTCGGTTACTTGCTGCTTGCTTCCGCATGATGCAAGGGTGAAGGTTGTTAATAATATATATGTGCTGGTTCTCATATATTATAAGGTGTGTCGTTTTAGTAATTTTCGATGTAAAAGTTGTTGTATGCTTCTATTGATGCGGCGTCTTTTATCTTGCGCAGGTTCTCTTCGCTGACCGCCATTATCTTGATTTCTGTGCCGTTGTTGAGAAATTCGGTGTTTTGGCGGATGAAGTTTTCACAGAATTTTTTTGCGTCGTCCTGGTTTTCAAAATACGAGACGAGCAGGACGTGGAGATTTTCAGATTGTAGGTCTTTGTTTTCTTCTACGTCCATTTGGTTAAGTCCGTTGTCGGCGCAGTATTTCATCAGGTGGAATTTCATTTGTCCCGCCTTTGTTGATGACGAGTCGGCGACTGTGGCAAGTATTGCATGGCGCGAATTGGGCGATTTTGTGAACTGTCCAGTGTCAAAGTGTCCCGTGGCGAGGGCGTCGAGTTTGTCCTGTGCGGGCTTTGCAAGTGGGGAGGACGGATGTTTGTCCAAAAGGTATTCGAGACGCTGTCGCATCATGTCTGTGTTTTTCATTCGTCCGTAGATGCGAGCCTCAATGTAAATGAGGTTTGGCATGATGCTGAGGTCTGAATAGTCTTTCTGGCATTGTAGGCACAGGTCGCGGGCGTTGTCGTATTGACCTGCATTGAACAAGGACACGACTTCGTCGTATTTGCGCACTGCTTCCTCTTTCCGGCGGGCGATTGTCTGAGTGTAATTGGGGTCGTTGAGGATTTTTGCGTAGCCGGATTCGGGGTATTGCGAGATGAGTTTTTGTTTGTTGTAGTCTGAGAGTTGGTTTTCGCCTTTCTTTTGATAAAGTTTCACGAGCTGATATAGGCTCTGCGGCATCAGGTAGTGTTCGGGATGCTTCTGATTGAGATTGAGAAGCGTCTCGATTGCCTTGTCGATGTCGTCAATCTTTTCTTCATATACACCCGCAGCGGCAAACCATGCGTCCGCCTCTTTGCTCACACTTGCGTGCATGGCGGAGTCTGTGAGGGGCAGGTTGCGCGTGTAGAACTCAGGCATCTTGTTGTTGAGTGTGGAGTCTGTGTTTTCTCCGTCGTTTTCTTCTTCTTCGGTTTCGCTTATTTCCGATTTGTTTTTTCTACGCCAGTTGTCTTCAAGCGGGCGGTTGCCCCATTTTTTGAGGAACTCGGTGCGGCCGTAGTTCAGTGCAGTGACATTGTAGAGGTACCATTTGCCACTGAAGCCGGGGTTGCCGTCCTGTCCTGTGTATTCAACGCCATAGTTGTTGTCGCGGGAGGAGTAGTAGGGCTGTGACTGCATGAGCTTTTCCTGTTCCTCTTTGTTCACAACGTCGAGGATTATTTGTTGAATGAGTTTGCTGCGGTCGCTTTCCGACATCTTGGCTACACGCTGCAGGCTGTCCTGATGCTCAGCCTCGCGGATGTAGGTGATGAGTTCGGAGAGGTTCTTCGCTTTTTTGGACACGGCGTCGTAGTCGGAGTAGGTTTTTGGCAGGTATGCCATCGTGGAGTCATAGAAAGTGCCGGCGTTGATGTAGTCGTTTCTATCGAAATAGATGCCTGCCGCCGCCATGTAGGATTTGGCTTTTTGGATGTTGTTGTTTGATGAATATTGCGCCGAGCGTCTGTAGTTTACAAGAGCGGGATTGATGTTTTCATTCCTGTATTCCATTTCGGCAAGGGCGTAATAGATTTGGTCACGGTATGGCTCGTTCTTTGGATCTTTGGCGAGAGCTTCGAGTCCGTGGCGGATTTTTTCAACATTGTCGCCTGGTGTGAATACGACGGCGAGGTTGATTTTTGAGTTGAACACCATGGAGTATTCCGGACGCATTTTAATGACGTTTTCGTAGCATTTACGCGCCTCGGGATAGTCTCCAGCCATGCGGTTGAGGTCTCCGAGAATGTATGTGAGCCATGCTTTCTCAGGTTTCTTTTTTGTGAGTTCGAGGGCTGTGTTGAGGTGCTCGATTGCGACGGGGTATTTTTTGCGGCTGATGGCTATCTGTGCATAGACCTTATGAATGTCGGCATCAATTTTCTTTGGGTGGCGCAAGTCTTTGACGAGTTTGTCAAGTAGTTCCTGTGCTTCGTCATAGTTTTTCTGCGCCCAGTAGGTTTTTGCAAGCCACAACTGCGCCTCAAATTTGGTAGGCTCATGGCGGAATCGCGTCACGCAGAGTTGCAATGACGATTCTGCGCGGTCTAAGTCGCCGGCGACGTAGTTCGCCTTTCCCATCAGGAGGTAGGTGTCGTCAATCCATTTGCAGAACTCGGGCTTGTTAAAAAAGTCCTGGTCTGCAAGAGACATTCCTCCGTGCCCATACCGTTGGCTGGGCTTTGATGTTATGGAATGTTTGAGGATGTTTTTGCCACATTCTTCCACGCATGCGTCCATGTATGGCGATGCAATCTGAGCGGCGTCGGGCGCGTCGAATCGATACACCGGCGGGAGGTCGGTGTAGTCGGTTTTGAGGTTGTCGGCTATCGCCTTTATGCCTTGTTCGTATGACTGCCTTGCTTCGAAAATGACATTATACCGCGACGTCACGTTATGGAACGAGCGCGTCGCGGTTGTGTTTTTCGTGTTGCTGCATGCGTATGTCATCGCCACCAATGCTGACAACAGACAGGCGGCTATTTTGCGGCTGTGGCTCATGTGGCTTTGCAATGATGGTATTATTCGGCGTCGGATACAATCAGTTTGTAGCCTTTGCCGTGGATGTTGAGGATTTCGATGCTTTCGTCGCTCTTGAGGAGTTTGCGGAGTTTTGTGATGTACACGTCCATGCTGCGGGCGTTGAAGTAGTTGTCGTCATCCCAAACTTGCTTCAGTGCGTAGTTGCGCTCGAGAACCTTGTTTACGTTCATGCAGAGGAGCCTGAGAAGTTCGGATTCCTTTGTCGTGAGTTTCACGGGATCTTCGTCGTTGTATTGGAGAGTCTGTTTGATGGACTCGAATACGTAACCGCCGAGTTTGAAGGATGTGAGCGATTCACTGTCGGATATTCCTGAGCGGCGCAATACTGCTTCGATTCTCAGAAGGAGTTCTTCCATATTGAAAGGCTTGGTGATGTAGTCGTCGGCTCCAATCTTGAAACCTGCAAGCACGTCTTCCTTCATGTTCTTGGCTGTCAGGAAGATAATCGGCACTGATGCACTTGCGGCACGGATTTCGGCGGCAACCTGGAAGCCGTCTTTCTTTGGCATCATTATGTCGAGGATGCAGATGTCAAACAACTCGTGTGAGAATGTCTCTGTCGCCTTTTCGCCGTCGGTGCAGAGCGTCGTGGCGTAGTTTTTGGCGTCGAGGTATTGTTTGAGGAGCGAGCCGAGGCTAACGTCGTCTTCGGCCAGTAGTATGTTAATTTTTCTTTCCATATTGTGTAGTTTTTTTGTTTTTGTTGTTTTATTGATTGAATGGCAGGAATACCGTGAAGGTAGTTCCGCGTCCGATGTCCGATTTTAGTTTTATGGTGCCGTGGTGGGCGTCCACTATCTTTTTTACGTAACTCAATCCTATGCCGAATCCCTTGACATTGTGGATGTTTCCCGTGTGTACCCTGAAGAACTGTTCAAAGATTCGTTTCTGGTTTTCACGTGAGATTCCTATGCCATTATCGGTTATGGTAAATTCCACACCATTCTTGACGTTTGATGTGGTCACTTTGAGTTCGGGCTTTATCTCGGTGTATTTCAGGGCGTTGTCGAGAAGATTTGTGACGATGTTTGTGATGTGAACTTCGTCACCTTCTATGAGGTCGTCTTTTGCACCGTATTTGCATGTGATTGTGCCTTCTTTGGCTTTGAGTTTGAGGTCGAATGTCTTTACGACCTTTCGGATGATGTCGTTGAGGCAGATTTCCTTGGTTTTGAGGATGGTCTTGCCGCGTTCCAATGCCGCCATCTGCAACACCCTCTCCACTTGGAATCCAAGCCGTTTGCTTTCCTCCTCAATGATGGACGATATGTTGGCGAAACTCTGTTCGTTTTTGGCGATTGCGGGGTCTTTGAGCATCTGGCTTGCAAGCGATATGGACGCAATCGGAGTTTTGAGTTCGTGGGTCATGTTGTTGACGAAATCCGTCTTCATCTCATGCAGTTTTTTCTGACGGAGAATGATGACCAGCGTGCCGAGAAATATGGCGATGATGATAAGCGAGAGTATTATGGAAGTAACGGTGTTGCGCGTGAGGGTCGCCAAGGATATTTTGGTTTCGTCTGGGAAGTAAATGACGAGGAAGGCGTGTGGCGATATTAGGTCGTCGGGGAACAGGTCGATTTCATACAGGTGGTCGTCTTCGTCAGGGGCGTAGCCTGGCGCACTGAAATACGTCGAACGGTCTTCTTTGAGTATTGTGTAATGGTATTCGGAACAGATTCCGGCGCGTTTCAGCTGATCGGAGAGTATCTGTTGGATTTCATTTGGCTTCACGCGGTCTTCGATGTTGACTTTTTTGCTTGTGATTTTGTTGATGATGTTTTCAACAATCACAGTCTTGTCCTGGTGCACGCGCTTTTGGATTTCTTCATGGATTTGTTCACGGTTCATGCTGCGAGAATCGATTGTCAGTCGCGCCTCGCTTGTATCGGCTATTGAATAGAACAGCGAGTCCTTGCTCAGGACGACGAGAGTGTTAGCGGTGTCGGCGTCGCGGAACGCATCCTCCATAATTTCAGGCGCTGGACGTGTTATGTCAGCATTCTGGAGTGTAGGCACGGTGTCAAAACTGAGCGCGATGACTTCATTATTGAGTTGGCGGAAGACTTCTCGCTGGTCGAGTTCTTTCACAACGTCTGCGAGCGACTGCATGACCTGTTCGCTAAACTGGTGTTGTCTGAGTGAAAACGACGTCTTGAACCATGATGCCTGGATGAAAATCATCCATACTATCGTGGCCGCCATAATTATGCCCAAAATCCATATAATTTTTTTGCTCATGATGCATTACATGATTATCAAAGTGCAAAGTAACAAAAAATTGTCAGGATTTCCAAATAAAACTTTTTGAATTTTCATTGATGAAAATGACGTTTTTTTTGCCCTTTGATAAAAAATCAAAATTCAATGCTAAGTTGCTTATAATCATTATAGAATTTATGATTGGGACTGTGCATGAAATTCAAAACTATGAAAAAAAATTTTTTTTATTAGACAAAAACATAATATATTTGGGCGTGAAAATCCAACTAAAACGTGTATCAATATGGCTATGGATCCTAACGAGACCGAAAAAAAGTATCAGAACCGCAATGCAATCATCAAAATAGCACGTAGCGTGTTCAATAAATACGGGTACGACAAGACCCGTATGGACCATATTGCCAAGGCGACAGGCAAAGGCAAGAGTTCCATATATTACTACTTCAAGAGCAAGGAACAGATTTTTCAGTCTGTAGTGCTTACTGAGGCGGTAGCGTTTCGGCATACCATCATCGATGCGCTCGCCAAGACTGCAGATGCAGTGGACAAAATCAAGGTTTATGTGCTCACGCGCATGAACATCATCAAGATTTACACTAATTTTCAGTCGGCGTTAAAAAACACCAAACTCCGGCACTTGGATTTTGTTCGTCGGTTAAACAGCTTGTACGATAAGGAGGAAATCAGGCTATTTAAAGATATACTTGAAGAGGGCGTCAAGAAGCGGCTCTTCAACGTCAAGGATCTCGACCTCGCGGCTATGGCACTGATAATGGCGGTGAAGGGCATCGAAGACTACGTTTTCAGGACCAACGACGCGGTGGAGTTCACATCGCGAATCGACCAACTGATAGACCTAATCCTCCACGGTATAATCATCTAATCCATTGTCCAAAAATGAAAAAGAACACCATACTTTGGGTTGACGACGAGATTGACCTCCTGAAAGTGCAGATACTTTTTCTGAGGGGCAAGGGATATGACGTCACTACCGCTTCCAACGGTCTCGACGCCATCGATGAGGTGCGCTCCAACACTTTTGACATCATCTTCCTCGATGAAAATATGCCCGGTCTCAGCGGCCTCGACACGCTCCGCGCCATCCGCGAAATCAATCAGGACGTGCCGGTGGTGATGATTACCAAAAACGAGGGCGAGGAGATTATGGACGAGGCTCTTGGCAGCAAGGTTTCCGACTACCTCATCAAGCCCGTCAACCCGTTCCAAATATTGTCGTCAATCAAGAAAAACATCGACAACAAACGTCTTGTCGGCATCAAGACCGCTGAGGAGTATCAGAGTGAATTTCAGACACTTGGCCCGGAAATCGCGCAGGTGCAGGACATCGACGGATGGGTGACGCTCTATAAAAAATTGGTGGATTGGGACTTGAAACTCCAAGAC
>JAGCRY010000160.1 GCA_017964465.1 Bacteroidales bacterium
CCACCTTGTAACTGCCGTTGCCAAATCGTTGGTCGAGGTACGTGTAGATGGAATTGAGATTGAGCCTGTAATACAATGGCAGCAATATGTACGCAATTGCAAAATATCCCGCCACAAATCCCAACGCCATCTGCAAATATCCGAAGGCAGAGGCGTTTACCATTCCCGGCACGGAGATGAACGTAACGCCCGATATTGACGTGCCAATCATTGCGATGGCTACCACGTACCACGGCGACTGCCTGCCGCCCGTGAAAAATTGTTTGGAATCCGCCTTCTTTTTGGTTGTTATATAACTAACTACCAACAGCATAGCGAAATATAATGCGATTATTGTTATTATTAATGTTGATGACATGATATCAAAATTTTTTAAAAGTTTGCAAATTTACAAAAAAAGCAATTAAAAATACTAAAAACAATTCATTCTAAAGAAAAATATAATTAATTTAGCGGTCGGAAATTTAACACTAAATCATCATTTATGAAACATTTTAGTAATACCTTTAAGGTTCTTGTCCTGTCGCTTGCGGTTGTTGTGGGCGGCTGCAAGAGTGTTTTTGAGGATGACGACTACGCCTACGACCGCAATTATGTCAATGTGGACGACGATCCTCTGATTAACGATGTGCCTGAAAATCAAGACGATTATAAAGTTGATTCAGACACATCCTCTATCGCTTACATCCATTGTAACAAAAATTCATTTGAAATCAAGGGCAATGCGTCCTTGGTGGATGTGAAGTCTTCTGGTGTGAAAATCGAACTCAAAAAGACTGGCACCTACTACATCGACGGCACTCTCGATGATGGTCAGATTCAGGTGGATGCTGACAGTTCGGATGTTGTGAAAGTTGTCTTCAACGGCATAAACCTCAATTGTAGCACCGAGGCTGCTTTCCGTGTCAAGGATTGCCAGAAGACCATTGTCACCATTGCTGATGGAACGTCAAACATCATCACTGACAACAAGTTAAACGAGGATTCGGCGGCTATATATAGCAAACGCTATCTCGCGTTCAATGCAGGTGAAAAAGGTACTGGAACTCTCAAAGTGACAGCTAATTGCAACGACGCTATCTCATGTACAAAACAACTTATCTTCAATAGTGGTAATTATGAAATCTCCTCTGTTGATGACGGAATCCGTGGCAAACTCAGCCTTGTAATCCATGACGGTAATTTTAAGGTTGATGCTCCTGGTGATGCTTTCAAATCCACAAGCAACAAGGAGGGCTACGGATATACACTGATTGACAATGGCACGTTTAATATAACTTCCGGCGATGAAGGTTTCCAGTCTGACGGCACTATTACCATCAACGGCGGTACGTTCAACATCCAAAAATCCGACAAGTGTATCGCTGCCCTTGGCGACATAACCATCAATGGGGGTAATCTGACACTTTCTCCGACAGTAACAGGTGGCGGCGAAAGCGGTTCGGGTCATGGCATTTGCATCAGAAAAAATGACGATGACCTTCGTACAGGCAATGTTACCATAAATGGAGGAAAAATAAACATCACGCAAAGTTATGAGGGCATCCAAGGGGTTGTGATTACCGTCAAAGGTGGTGAAATATGGGTAAACTCCACAGATGACTCATTCAACGCTTCCGACGGCAGTAACAGCGGACCGGGCGGCGGATGGGGACCACGTCCAGGTCAACAAACCACCACAACCACAACTTCTGCGCTTAATTTCAATGGCGGTTTTGTTTATGTGAAAACTACGGGCGATGGCATTGATTCTAATGGAGAACTCAATATCACAGATGGCGTAGTGCTTGTAAGTCAGAGCGGTGGCGGAAATGAACCTATTGATGCGGGCGACGGTTACGAACCCAGAATTACCGGTGGCGTTGTCATTGCGGCAGGTTCGCAGGGAATGGCGAGTGCGCCGAGCGTTACGCAGACGGCTTTCTTCACTTCTGCATCGGGCAGTGCAAACCAAGTGTTTGCAGTCAACGATTCTGACGGCAAAAACATTCTCGCGTGGAAAATACCGCAGGCTTACCAAGTCATAACCGTATCAACATCCAAGATGACCACTGGCAATTATTCGTTGATTACCAACGCCACAGTGAAGGGCGACGAATATGTAAGCGGTTCGGGATTCTATTACCCTGCAACATCTGCCACAGGCTCTGCCACAACCATCTCCACCAACAACGGACAATGCACATCGACTGTGAGGGGCGGCGGTCCCGGTGGAGGTTTTTGACCTCGCGGTTAGTGACGAACTTCAACGAAACATTGAAAAAAAATACAGATTAAATGAAAAAATTGCCGTTTCCATTTTAAACCTTTTATGAATAACAAGGTCTTACAACTTAAACGGCATTTTTTTCATGATTATTTATCCTAAAAAATAAATAGCATGGACAAAGGCATATTAGACAAGTTCACGGGGATTGGCCTTGGCGACATCGGCAAGGCAAATTTCATGAACAGAATCGACACAAAGTTTCCTCTTAGGTCGGATGTGCTTTTCGAGAAGATTTTGCCGTACATCGTTGATGACTACTACATCGTGGAAATCAACAAGTTGAGGTACATGGAATATGAAACCGTGTATTTTGACACGCCGGACAATAAGTTTTTCACAATGCACCAAAACGGCAAAAAAGACCGTTACAAGGTGCGCAAGAGGACTTACGTGGACACCGGCACTTCGTTCCTTGAAATAAAGCATAAGAACAATAAGGGCAAGACCAAGAAAAAGCGCATTGAAATCACCACAAGTCTCAATGAGATTGATTCAGGTGAGTATGGATTCTTGGCGGAGCATCTTCCCGAATATGTTGACCCCATGACGCTTGTTCCCGTAATCCAAAATCATTTCCACCGCATCACGTTGGTGCGCAAGGATATGGGCGAGCGTTGCACGATAGACTGTGAATTAGGTTTCAAGACACCTTCAGCAACTAACACAGAGACGCAGGGGTTTTCCATGGTGGAACTCAAACACGAGGCGGGCGCACCAAAATCGCCACTGCAAAAAATATTGGCGCGTAACGGCATCAAACAGGCGTCGTTCAGCAAATATTGCATTGGCAGGGTGCTGTCTCTCCAACCTGTTAAGTACAACCTTTTTAAAGAACGCATCCGCACCATCCAAAAACGCCTCGATGGCTGTTTTATGCCGGAGGAGTTAAGAAACAGAATTTTCAACAATTAAATAACTCATCAATCATAAAATGGAATTATTGGACATTTTGCAAGAGACGACTTCCGCTACATCTTTGGAAGACGTCAAGATTTTCAATCTAAGTCTTATTGACTTTTGGGATTTCGGTAAATTGCTTTTCAGGCTTGTATTCACTGTGGGAGTGTTGTACCTGCTCATCAGGTGCATCTACGACAAGGGCTCTACGGGCAGGCACGAGTTCATCTTCACCTATTTTGCGCTTGGAGTTTCGATATTCCTGTTGTGCTTCCTCTTGGAGGACGTGAAGTTGGAACTCGGATTTGCGCTCGGTTTGTTTGCGGTGTTCGGCATCCTGAAATACCGTACCGACCCAATTCCAATCCGTGAGATGACCTACCTTTTCGTTGTAATCGGCATTGCGGTAGTCAACGCATTGGCAAACAAGAAGGTAAGTTTTGCGGAATTGTTCCTCACCAATGGCGCCATCTTGCTGTGTGTGTGGATGTTGGAGAATTGGCTCTTTAAGAATGAAGGTCATATCGACATCATCTATGAGCGCATCGAGAAAATCCGTACCGAAGACCGCCCCGCGCTCATCGAGGACGTGGAGAAGCGCACCGGATTGAAGGTGAAGCGTGTTGATTTCACCCGCATCGACTTCCTCAAAGACATCGCCTATCTCCGCGTGTATTATGTGAAGGAAAAGCGTGTCGAGGATGAAAAAAATGCCACCTCCGAAACCAAATCCGAGGCTAAGGAGGCCGAAAAAAAGTCATGAAAAGTTTTGCAACCATTATTGCGGCGGTTTTGATGACCGTTACAATTTGCGCAAAAAATGCCGCCGCCCAGACAGAATCGCGCTCGCTCATCTATCTTGGTGCGGGTATCGAGAAGGAGTTTAGCAAGAAACTCACGGCAGAACTCGACATGCAGGCACGTTTTTGCCATGCTAAGGAGTCGCAGGAGTTTCTCGTAACGCCAAAAATCGAATATGAACCCATCAATTTCTTAGCTGTCGGCACCGAGTACCGTGCAAAACTAAGCCATGAAAAAGGCGAGAGTTCTGAATGGACGGGACGTTTCGGTGCTTGGTTGAAAGCTAAATGGTCGCCCTCTATCCTCAAACTTGAAGCCCGTTTGAAGTATTGTAACTACACTGACGACATCATGGATCGTGACGGCAAGTATGCTAATGAACAGTATCTGCGCACAAAACTTGGTGCCAGTGTGAAAATCAAGAGTATAAAACTTACGCCGTACATCAGTTATGAGTGGTTTTATGAACTCAATAGGAATCTCGTTGACAAAGACCGCGTTACTGTGGGTTTGAAGAAAAAACTTAACAAGCGTAATGCCGTTTCATTCGAGTATATGTTTGAGGAAAGGTTCAATCGGGGAAAGTCCAAGAAGGACATTAACAACAACATTTTTTCGCTGTCCTACCAATACACTTTCCCATATAAGAAAAACAAGGAGTCTGAATGATGCTGACATAATAAACACATCATACAACAATTTAAAAACATAAATGCAACTATGAAATGTATCGCAATCGACAACGATGCAAAGGCACTCGCTCATCTCTGCACTTTCATTGAAAAAAGCCCCAACTTGCAGTTGTTGGCAAAGTTCGAGGATGTGCAGAAGGCACAGGCATTTTTGTCAAACGACAAGAACGAGGTTGATTTGATTTTCGTCGATCCTGACATGAAGGATCTTGACGGTGTTGACCTCGTTAAGTCGCTGATTGAGGCTCCGTTGGTAATTTTCGTTTCGAACAAGACCGACCGTGCTTATGACGCCATCAAACTTGGCGCAGTGGACTTCCTTCTCAAAACAGTTTCCTATGACGATTTCAAACTCGCGGTATCAAAGGCAGAAAAGGCAGCAGAGAACCGCCGTAACGAGATGATGCAGTTGCCGAGGTCGTCTAAGTTTGAAAACAATGGTCGCTTTATCTTCATCAAGAGTGAATATAAGGTGATGCGCATCAATCTTGATGAAATCCAGTTTGTGGAATCAATGCGAGAGTATGTGAGGTTCCATGTCAATGACGGACGTCCAATCATGAGTCTCTTGACCATCAAAGCAGTGGAGAATTATCTCCCGAAGGACAAGTTCATGCGTGTCCATCGCTCCTACATCGTCAACTTGGATAAAATCAACGTCATTGAACGTGCGAGGATTGTCTTTGACGGCGATACATTCATTCCAATCAGCGAACAGTACAAAGACCGCTTCCAGGCGTTTTTGGACAAGAATTTCGCGCAATAACAATGCACTTCATCATTCAAATCGAGGTTTACACCCGTCCATATTGGTCGGGGTGTAAACCCCCGATTTGTTAATGAAAGTTTTTAATTCACCCAATCAACAAATCTCCAAATCACTTCCTCCCCATCTTAAACAAAAATTCCTTCTCCTCTTTTGTCAGCGACTGATAACCGGATTGTGAGATTTTGTCGAGGATTTCGTCCATACGCTTTTGATTTTCGGCCTTCATACGGTTGAAGTCGGAATCGGACATTTCGCGAGTGTTTTCGTTATAGACCACGCGCATTTTTTGTTTCCTGCCGCCGGATTGCGATGAGGATGGCATTAGGGTTACAATCTTGTCTATCAAATTGTTGATCCATTTTGTGAGGTCTTTGCCTTGTGTGTATTGCCAAGCGAACAATGCGCCGAAAATCGCGCCGCCCAAGTGTGCAATGTGTCCGCCGGAATTGCTGCCAGTGATTTGAAACAGGTCAAACACCACGTACAATATGCCAAGCCATTTGAGACTCATTGGGATGATGCCAAAAATTCGGATTTCCATATTGGGGCGCATCACGCATATTGCAATTACAATGGCAGTTACAGCCGCCGACGCGCCTACGCAGGTTGCGCCTTCCACGGCGTTGCTGAATACCGGAAACACGTTGTAACTCAATATAAACAGAAACGCGCCGCTCAGTCCGCCGAGGATGTAGGTGCCGACTAATTGCTTGTTGTTGAAGACCATAAGAAATATTTGACCCATAAAATACAGCCAAAGCATATTGGCTAATATGTGCCAAAATCCGTAGTGGACAAACATATAAGTAATTGGCGTCCACACTCTCCACAACAATCTGTGAAGCGAGGCGGGCAGCGCAAGAAACTCATTGCTAAACATTTCGGCGAGTCCAAGCCCTCCAAACAGAAACGTGAATATCCCCGCGATACTTATCAGCAAATATACCGCTATATTGATTCCCAACAGTTTGTTGAGCATTGACGCCTTGAAAAAACTTTTTATATCCATTTTGTTAATGCATAATCCGTAATTAATAATGCAAAATCGCCATCCATCAGGCGGCAATTTTATTGATTTGCAAATTTACAAACTCTTTTCCAAAACGCCAAATTTTTTGAAATATGTGGGCTTTTGTTCCAAAATGTGCCTTTTTTAGTGAGATTTTGGACGAAAAGCCCACAACTTTTAGATATCATTCATAATAATCTCTCGGCGGTCGTCTCTGCCATACCATCAACAGCACGAATCCCACCAACATTCCGCCGAGGTGTGCGAAGTGTGCGATGTTGTCGCCGCTGAAATCCTTGATGCCGAAGAAAAGTTCCGCAACGCCGTAGAGCAACACGAAATATTTGGCGGGGATGCCTATCGGGATGAAAAGCAATTGCAATTTCAGGTTCGGGAACATCAATCCAAATGCCAACAGCAATCCAAACACCGCACCCGACGCGCCAACGACCGGCGTATTATACAGTATCGCCTTTGCCTGAGGAATTTGCTGTTCAAAGGCTTCGATGATTTGTTCGTCGGTGTAGAAACCTGTGCGCCAACGGTCGGCGAGTTCCATAATCGCGGCATCTTTGAATGCGGGCGTCGAAGTGCCGAGCGCAACGAGCGAATCGGGCGTCGGATTGGCAAAGAAAGCGTCCACGGCGTCCAAAAACGGCATCAGTTGCAGGTGAGTAACGATGATATGAATCACGCCCGCGCCTACGCCCGTCACCAAATAATAAAACACAAACCGCTTGGTGCCCCATACGCTCTCTATCATACTGCCAAACTGCACGAGCGCAAACATATTGAAAAATATGTGCATAAAGCCCGCGTGGACAAACATATAGGTTATGAACTGCAACGGCTTGAAATATTCGGACTTGATGTAGAAGAGCCCGAGGTTTTTGTCGATTTCAAAACCTGTACGCTCCGCCAAAAATCCTAATACGAATACCGCTATGTTGGCAAGGAGCAACGCTTTGGCTCCGTTGGTGAGTTGTGGCATTTAATTGTCTGTTTTACAAATTGTTATAAAAATCAATTGAACATCTTTTCCAAATCTTCGGGACGGAGGATGATGGTGGTTTTGCGTCCGTCGGGCGAAAATTCGGGTTGTTGCGTGGCGAGAAGGTCGTCCCTCAATGTCTGCATCTCTTCGTTGGAGAGCGACCTGCCGCCCATCACCGCCTCGCTCCGTGCCGCCGACCTCGCCAATATGTCTTTCATTGATGACGAGATATTGCCGTGTTCGTCGCGGTAACTGTCTATCACCTTGATTAATACGTCGATAGCCTTGTTTTGTTCCAAAAACGGCGGTATGCCGCGCAATGTTGCCGTGGCGGTGGGCGAGGGGAAGTCGATGTCGAATCCTACGCTCATAAGTTCGTCGCGGATGTCGTATGCCATTGCGAGCGATTTGGCGTCGAGGTCGAGGGGTTGAGGATACAATAGTTGCTGCGTAGCGTCCGCATTGGATGCAATCTGACGCAGATATTTTTCGTAGAGGATGCGCAGGTGTGCGCGGTATTGGTCTATGAGCATCAGCCCGTTGTCGTGGAGAGAGGCGATATATTTGCCGCCAATCTGCATCAACGGACTTTGCACCGGGGTAGGGGAGGGGCTGTCGTCGTTGATGTTGGAATACAACAACTGCCAATTGTCAGCCCGCTTGCGTCCTGAATTGATTGCCGAATCGTATTGCGTGGTGCGATGTGCGCTGCCGTGTCCATAACTGCCGCCATTGACGCCTAACGACTCAAAACTCTGAGGCTTTTCCGTGGAAATGAACGGGTTGTAATTGGGGTCGTAATCTATCTGCGGCTCTTCGGGCAGCGGACTGTCGGAGCGAAAATAAGGAATGTTGGCGGCTTCCTGATTGTCAAAATCTATCGCCGGTGTAACGTCGCTTTTGCTCAATGTCTCCTTGATGCCAGCCTGCAACAGTCGGAAAATGTCGGAGGCGTTCTCAAAATTGATTTCGGTCTTGGCGGGATGTACGTTGACGTCTATCGTGTGCGGGTCCACCTCCAAATACAAAAAGTACGGCGGTATGCAGTCGGGCAGCGTAAGTTTGTCGTAAGCCAAAGCCACCGCCTTATGAAAATACGAATTTTTCATATAGCGGTTGTTTACGAAGAAAAACTGTTTGTCGTTTCTGCGTTTTGACGACGACGGCTTGCCGGTGAATCCGGTGATTTTCACGATGGACGTGTCTATCTCCACGGGGATTATTTCAGAATTGAGACTCTTGCCAAATACGCCTATGATGCGTTGTTTGAGGCTGCCTTTTGGGAGTATGTAGATGGCGTTTTCGTTATGATAAAGCGAAAACTCTATCATCGGGTGCGTCAATACAATCCTCTGAAATTCAGTGATTATGTGTTGGAGTTCGGTGCTGTTGGATTTGAGAAATTTGCGACGCGCCGGCACGTTGAAAAACAGCGACTTTATCGCAAAATTGGTGCCTTGTGGCGTGTTGACGGGGGTTTGGCTCACGAATTTGGAGCCGTTGATGATTACGTCTGTGCCAATGGCGTCGTCGACGCGGCGGGTCTTCAATTCCACTTCCGCAACGGCTGCAATGGACGCCAACGCCTCGCCACGGAAACCTTTTGTATATATGCAAAACAGGTCTTCCGCCTTGGTGAGTTTGCTCGTGGCGTGCCGCTCAAAACTCATCCTCGCGTCCGTCACGCTCATACCGCAGCCGTTGTCGATTACTTGTATCAACGTGCGCCCCGCGTCCTTGATGTTGACGGTGATTTTGGAGGCACCGGCATCCACGGAGTTTTCCACCAACTCTTTTAGCACCGATGCGGGGCGTTGAATGACCTCGCCGGCTGCAATTTGGTTGGCAAGCGAATCGGGCATTAGTTTGATGACGTCGGACATTGTGGCTTGTGGTTTTAGAATCCGAGTAGGCTTGCGAGGTAATCTGATATTGGGCCGCTGTGCTTGATGCAGATGTAAATGAGTAATGCAACGGCTACATTCCTAAACGTGAGGAGGCCTTTCGCTCGTGTGCCAAACCTGCCTGTCTCCTCGTGCTTGCGGTCGAGGCGGCGGGTGAATGTGCCTTTTTTGATGTAACGGGTGCGCTCGCCGTTTTCATCGGCTTGCTCTCCGTACATCTCGGCGCGGATTTCGGCACGGCGTTGCTCGATGCGGTCTTTCACCTCATCGTAAAACAACGGCAGGTACTCAAACTCGTGTATCTCTGTTTTCGGAAAAAATCTTATTCCCATTTGCTGCGTATTTATTTTTTTATTATCTTCGCAAAGGTAAAAATAATTATCGAATCCACGTAAAAAAATAATGTTAAGTTTTAATAATAATCCGGGATTGTTGCAGTTTAATATACTACAACGGCATCCGGAAGTTTTGCATTTTGTAACTACGAGGCAG
>JAGCRY010000161.1 GCA_017964465.1 Bacteroidales bacterium
GGTTATGACGACCATTACACCCGACTCGAAAAATTGGCGTTGATTTCCGCCACGAAGGCTATCCGTCAATCGGGCATTGATACCTCCAAAAACAATGTAAAATTCTATCTCTCAACCACTAAGGGCAATGTCGGACTGTTGGACAATGGCGTCAACGATTCTAAAAAACTATTCCTTTTCAATACTGCGAGGCTCATTTCCCAACATTTTGGCATCAAGATGCACCCGCTGACTATTTCAAACGCTTGTATTTCAGGACTTAACGCCATAATCACCGCGTGCCGCGAATTGGAGGCGGAGCGCATCAAATATGCAGTCGTAACGGGTGTTGACGTGCTGTCAAAATTTATTGTTTCGGGTTTTACGTGCCTGAAATCGTTGTCGCCAAATCCCTGCCGTCCTTTTGACATCGACCGCAACGGTCTCAACCTCGGCGAGGCGGCGGCGACTGTCGTCCTCAAAAAAACTGACCGCGAAGACGGTGGCTTCCATTTCATCAAAGGCTCTATTCGCAACGACGCCTACCATATTTCAAGTCCATCGCGCACTGCCGAAGGTTCGTTCAATGCTTTAAATGACATTCTGCAAGATTTTGACAAACAACAACTTGCATTTATAAACGCTCACGGCACGGCGACATTCTTCAACGACGAGATGGAATCCGTAGCCCTCGACCGTGCTGCGCTCAACGACACGCCCGTCAACGCCTACAAAGGTTATTTCGGACACACTCTCGGCGCGGCGGGAGTGTTGGAGACCATCATTTCCAAATATTCCATCAATGACAATATGGTGCTGAAAACTCTCGGCTACGAGCAACTTGGCACGTCGCGCCGAATCCAACCGACCACCGAAAACATTGCCACCGACAAGGAATATTTTGTAAAATTGATTTCGGGTTTTGGTGGTGCCAACGCCGCTGCATTGTTCAAAAAAGGAGGTGTAAGATGAACCGTACAAGATATTTTGCAAGTATCGACGAATCGTACAGATGGTATTGGACTTACAAGGGAAAGACAGAAATTGACGAGTCGCAACTCGCTGATAATAATTTTCTTACGGCTCTTTATCGCACCCTTGGCTTGAACTATCCAAAATTCTTCAAGATGGACGATATGTCTAAGGTGGGCATTTTGGTGACGGAGTTGGTGTTGCGCGATTTGCCGACTGAATTGGACAAGAAACAGACCGCCGTCGTATTTTTCAACCGCGAGGCGTCCCTGCACACCGACAGGCGTTTTGAGGAGACCATCAGCGACGCCGACAATTTTTTCCCGAGTCCGTCGGTTTTCGTCTATACGCTGCCAAACATTGTGAGCGGCGAGGTCTGCATAAGGCACGGATTTCAGGGCGAATCGGGCTTTTATGTGATTGACGATTTCGACAAAAATGCAATGGCGGATATTTGTGGCGATTTGCTCGACTGCCATAGCGCGGTCATTTGCGGATATACTGATTTTTCTAAGGGGTATGCATACGCTTGGGCGGAGGTTTACTCGATGGATTTTTAAAAGGCGAAGTAAGATGTTGAGGCTATTGATATTATCGTTGATGCAGTCGGCGTTGCTTGCGGCGGGGCAGGTGTTCCTGAAAGTCGCTATGCAACGTGCGCCCAAATTTGCGTGGAAGTGGGTGATTATCAAGGATTACCTTACTAATTGGCCCTTCCTCTACTGCGGACTTTGTATGGGTGCGGCGTCGTTGCTATGGCTCTATATATTAAAACATTACGAATTTTCGGTGGCTTATCCGCTGATAAGTTTCAGTTACGTTTTTGGAATGATAGCGGCGGTAACGGTCTTTCACGAGGCTGTTCCCGTGACGCGGTGGATTGGCTTGGTCTTGATTGTGGCGGGGACATTCCTGTTGTTAAAATAAAAGGAGGTGGGTTTTGGCGGGGATGTTCTTAAAAATATACGATTTCTTCGTGATACGCAAACGATTGTTGTATTGCTTGTTAGGATTTGTTATCTTAATAAGTGGTTTATGTGCGTCGCGGTTGCAGTATGGCGAGGATATTTCGGATTTTTTGCCCGTCGGCGAAGGCTATTCGAGCGTCAATAGGTTTGTGTCGGAGGCGTCGGGTAATTCGCGGATTATGATTTTTTTCAAGGACAACGACTCCTCCTTCGATGCCAACCGCGTCGCCGAGTGTATGGACGCATACGCGGCGCATTTGATTGAGAGCGACAACGAGCATTTATTCGACGGATTTTCAGCGGGTTATGACGATACCAAGATTTACGAATTGTCGGGTTTCATCCAACAAAACATCCCGCTTTTCATCGACGATGCCGATTATATCCACGCCGATTCGCTTATCAATCAACAACATACAGAATCCGCCCTCGCCACCGACAAGCGACTTTTGACAAGTCCTGCGCCGTCATACGTGAAAAATGCCATCAAAAACGATCCTCTCGGCTTGTTCGTCCACAAGTTGGAAGACCTCAAAAGTTTCAGACCCACAGAGTGTTACAGTTTTATCAACGGACATATTTTTGAGCCGGAGATGAGGCGCGGCATCATTTTTTTCGATTCGCCGACAGGAATGAGCGAGTCCAATGTCAACACCCTGATTGTAAACAAATTGCAAGAAAATATTGCGTCCGTCGCGGCTGACTTTCCCGAAATTTCTGTTTCGGTGTTTGGTGCGCCGGTAATTGCGGTTGGCAATTCGAGCCAAATCAAGCGCGACACGTGGCTTACGGCGTTGATTTCTATGGTGTTAATCGTGGTCATTCTGTGGTTTTCGATACGCAGTGTGCGCAATTTGTTTTGGATGACGTTGACATTGATGTTTGCTTTTTTGGTGGCGGGCGCACTGTCGTGGGTTGTCCTTGGCAAAATTTCACTTATCTCGTTGGGTATCAGCGTGGTATTCACAGGCATTGCCGTCAATTATCCGTTACATTTTATCACGCATCTCTATCATTGCGACAATATCCGCCACAATATGCGCGAAGTGGTTGAGCCATTGGTAGTTGGCAACATCACGACCGTGGCGGCGTTCTACTCGCTGATGTTTGCGGGATCGAGCGCGTTGAAAGATTTGGGATTTTTGGGCGGCACATTGTTGGCGGCGAGTATATTGTTTACGCTGATTTTTCTGCCGCATTTCGTCCGTAAAATTGACGTGCAAAACACCTCAGATGACGGCAAGCGCAGTCGCCTGAATTTTGATTTTTCGTTTGATTTTCTCTGCAAAAAATGGGTTGTGATACCTGTCGTTATCCTGACGCCAATTTTGATTTACTTTGGTTGCAAGACCGAATTTGACGGCAACTTGCGGAATATCAACTATATGACCGACGAAATGAGGACGGAGGCTACTCACACTTTCGGCTTGTTGAACTCCGACAGCACGATTTCTGTTTTTGTAACGGCTACCGGCTTCGATATGGAATCCGCACTCCAAAACCACGAATCTTCATTGACGGTGATGGATTCGCTCGCCGCTAATGGACTGATAGTCAGTCGAAGTGGTGTTGGCAATTATCTTCCGTCCGTAAAACGCCAAAAAGAAAAAATCCAAAAGTGGAACGCCTTTATGTCTGCCCGCCGCGACACAATCAAACAATTGCTCTCCAAAAACCTGCCCGCAGTTGGCATCAAGGAAAATATTTTTGCAAACTTCAACGCCTTGATTGACAATGATTTCTCTATCGTTGACAGCACGGCTTTTGCGCCGTTGATTGACGATGCGCTCAGCAATTACGTCCACGCCGACGATAATGGGGTTGCGATTGTCAGCATCCTGAAAGTGAGGCCTTCGGACGCTCCGGCGGTGGTGGCGGCGTTGCAGCGCGATGGTGTGGTGGCATACGACGAACAACTTGTTACACAGTCATTTGCAAGCATCTTGAACGACAATTTCAATTTTGTTTTGCTCGCTGCCGGACTTATTGTTTTTGTGTTCCTGACCATCTCATTCGGTCGGTTGGAATTGAGCCTGATTTCCTTTGTGCCGCTCACTGTGAGTTGGTTTTGGATTTTGGGCATTATGTATCTCTTTGATATTAAGTTCAATATCGTCAATATCATCCTTGCGACATTCATTTTTGGTCAGGGCGACGACTACGCCGTCTTTATGACCGAGGGCTTGATGTACGAGTACGCCCGTGGCAAGCGCGTGCTCAAATCTTTCAAAAACAGCGTGGCTATCAGCGCGTTAATAATGTTTGTAGGCATCGGTGCGCTCGTTTTTGCCAAGCATCCCGCAATGTCGTCGCTCGGCTTGATTGTGGTGATTGGGATGTTTTCTGTGGTGGCGGCGTCGTTCATCTTCCCGCCGTTGTTGTTCGATTATCTCACCAAACGACGCGACGGCACGTTCCGAAAGTCGCCTTACACACTGCGCTCAATACTCTCGTCGGGACTTTATTTTTTAGGTTTTATGACCGCGTGTGGATTGCTGTATATCAGGACGTTATTCATCAAAGATAATATTGACGGCAAGAAAAATTTTCACCGTCTTATGCAGCGCGTCGCCAAGATTACGCACCATATCCCCGGCGTGCCGTTCCGCGTCGAAAATCCTGACGGCGTTTCGCTCGACAAGCCTTCGGTAATTATTGCTAATCATAGTTCGTCGTTTGACGTGCTGTGCCTGATGACGTTGCATCCGTATCTATTGTTTGTCACCAACGATTCGCAACAGCACAACCCATTTTATGGCAAGATTTTGAAGCGGGCTGATTTTTATCCTGTGTCGGTCGGCTACGGCGTTTTGGCGGATAAGTTGAGGCGATTCGTGGATGCGGGATTTTCGGTGGTCGTCTTTCCCGAAGGTACGCGCAGCACCGACGGCAAAATCCATCGTTTTCATCAGGGCGCATTCTTCCTCGCTGAAAATCTTGGACTTCCGATAACTCCCGTGATGATTCACGGTGCGGGCGAGGCTTTCCCGAAAGGCGAACTGATGATTCGTCGTGGTGCAATCACCGTGCGCCTTTCGCAGACCGTTCAGCGCGACGACAGCCGTCTTTTTGCCGGCAATCAGTTGGAAGTGTCGCGCAAATTCCGGCATTATTTTATGGATTTGTTTTCAAAATTTGCCGCCGAAGTGCGCACCGTCGATTACTGCAAAAACATTGTCCTCCGCAATTATATTTACAAAGGCGTTGAGGTTTGGAGTACTGTAAGAAAAAATTTAAATGACACCAATCAACTCCTTGACAATTACCGCAATCTCGATAAAGCAACTTTTGAAAAATGCGGCTATGGCGAATTGGCATTTCTTTATGCACTGTTGCATCCCGGCGTGGAAGTAGTCGCTATTGATAAAGAAGAATTTATCGACGTGGCAAGGAATTGTCGAGAACTGCCGGAGAATCTACGCTTCGAGGTACGTGATTAATCATTTATGCCATTCTTGTTGAGGTCGCCCTCCACGATTGCATTTGTCGCCCAAACTTGAATATTTCTATCTTTGGCAAGGAGAAAAAAAACATTAGAGGTTTCGACGGATTCCGTGTCATATTACTTAATTGAAAAATAATTAAACATTTATAATAACGTGAGTTCGACGAATTTAGAATAACGTTAATTGCCTGTCGAAATATCTATCACAAACAATGCACGGTTTTTTAGGGAACAAGCAATAAGCGGCAATTGCGCCAAGTGTATTGACCATGAAGTTATTAAAGGA
>JAGCRY010000162.1 GCA_017964465.1 Bacteroidales bacterium
AAAGTTCGCGAGATTATTGGAGAGCAATTCCGTGTAAGTTGGAAAAATTCGTAACAAACATCTTTACGCCTCGAACGCGGTAAGTCCTTCATTGACCTCTGCCGCTTCGATTTCTATCTTGTCGATGCGCGCCCACGCGGGTCCCTTCTTGCAGTAGTCGATGAAGTCCTGCAAGCCCTGTTCTTCGCCCTGCGCCTCGATATATGCCGAGCCGTCGTCGTTGTTCACAAATTTGCCCACTATGCCGTAGTCTTTGGCGGCGAGACGTGCGTAGTGACGGTAGCCGACGTTTTGAAGCCGTCCGTTGACTTTGATTGTTACTGCCTTGATCATATTACCTTAGTTTTTTTATGTTGTATGCTTTAAGTTTTTTGTTAAGTGCCTTCTCGTTGTGCATTGGCAACAAGGTGTTTAGCGTTGCGTGAAATTTTGGCGAATGGTTCATTTGCACCGTGTGCGCGAGTTCGTGCAGGAGCACAAGGTCGATGAGTTCCTCCGTCAACAACATCACAAAACACGATATTCTTATGTGCCTGAGCGCGCTGCAACTGCCCCATTTGGATGTGGTGGTCGTTATCGTCAACCCCTCAAAATGCAGACCATTCAGAGCCGCCAAATGTTGCAATCTTTGAGGAATATATTTTGCCGCCTTTTCGCGGAGGTCTTTCACTTGCGCCGGCGATACGGAGATGTCGTTGGAGGCGGATTTGGGCGGACGTGTGCGAAATCGTTCCACAGCCTGTCGTATCCAATCCACATTGCGCAAGATGTAGTTGGCGGCGCGAATCTTGGCGGTGCGCGGCGGACAGGTGAGGGTGATGGTGCAGTCGGTGTGCACTATCAACTTCAAACTCCGCGACGCCCGGTACTCTTTCACGCTGATATTGAGACCCTCGTGGGTCAGTATGTATCTTTTGAGTTGGGTTGGCATTGCTGTTGTTTTTGGAGACACAAAGATAATCATTTTTTCATTAATTGCAATCCTAAAAAATCCCAAATCCTCAAATTAGAAAAAAGTGCTGTAATTTCAAAAATTCTTTGTACCTTTGCAAACTCAAAAATAGATTATAAACGCATTAACAATTATAAGCAAAAGAAATGGAAATCGCTGTTAAAATAGCGCAGTTGCTGGTGAGCCTGAGCCTCTTGATTATATTTCACGAGTTTGGGCACTTCATCACCGCAAAAATTTTCAAGTGCAGAGTAGAAAAATTCTACCTGTTTTTCAATCCCTGGTTCAGCCTCTTCAAGCACAAGCACGGCGAGACTGAGTACGGCATCGGTTGGATTCCGCTCGGCGGCTATGTGAGCATTGCCGGTATGATAGACGAGACCACCAACGCCGACGACCTCAAACACGACCCCGAGCCGTGGGAGTTTCGCTCCAAACCCGCTTGGCAACGCCTTATTATAATGCTTGCTGGCGTCATCGTCAATGCAATACTTGCAATGATTATCTATGCGATGGTGGCTTTTTATTGGGGCGATTCTTATATGTCGGTCAACAACCTCAAATACGGTATCTCCGTGGATTCTGTGGGTTACAATCTCGGATTCCGCGAGGGCGATATGATTAAGAGCGTCAATGGCAAGCCCGCCGACAATTTCCACAAGATTTTTGTTGACATCTTGCTCGACGACCCAAAGACCGTAACCCTCACCCGTAGCGGCAAGGACACTACAATCACCTTCACAAACGAAATGGTAGCCACGCTCCTCGACGACAAAAACGCCTCCCGCGACATCATTTCGCCGAGGTTCCCGTTTGTGGTAGGCGGATTCCCCGAAGGCGCGGAGAGCGCAGGACAGAAGGCGGGTCTTATGGAGGGCGACTCTTTGCTTACCTTCAACGGTATGCCAAGTCCGTTCTATTCCGACGTGCGCCGTCAACTCGCCGCCAACAAGGGCAAGCCGGCAACTATTACCTTTATGCGCGGTGGACAGTTGGATTCGGTGTCGCTCACGATTCCCGAAGATGGATTGCTCGGCGTTTATGTGAAGCCTTACACGGCATTTTTGGAGCCTACCAAGGTTGAGTACGGATTCTTTGAGTCGTTCCCCGTGGGCATCTCGCGTGGCGTGGGCAAGATTTCGGAATATTTGAAACAGTTTAAGTTGATTTTCAATCCCGAAACCAAGGCGTACAAACAGGTGGGCAGTTTTGTGACTATGACAAAGATATTCCCGGGTTATTGGGATTGGCACGCATTCTGGAATCTGACGGCGTTTTTCTCGATAATACTTGCCGTGATGAACGTATTGCCGATACCTGCATTGGACGGCGGACATGCATTGTTTACCCTCGTGGAGATTGTCACGGGCAAAAAACCGAGCGAAAAATTCCTCGAACGCGCCCAGATGGTCGGTATGATTATCATACTCGCGTTGATGGCTTATGCAATCGGCAACGACTTGATACGGCACGTGTTCAATTAGTTTTGGTTGTTGTTAAAAAAATATAAAATCCAAAAATATATTTGCATAACTAAAATATAAGTTTTATAATTGCAATATCAATTAACGAACTAAATTTTAAGTTATGGAAGCATTATCAAAATACAACAAGATGTTCAGACTCAGGAACTTATTGCTGACATTGGTGTCGGCGTTTGCGTTGACGGCTTGTAGCACCGATTCCACGACGCTCGGATGGCTGCCCGAAAGTTCGGGACGGTCGGGCGAGGTGTTGGTGGTGATGCCCGATGCCAAATGGCAGGGCGCGATTGGCGACACCGTGGCGGCTTGGTTGGCGCAAGAAGTGCTTGTATTGCCGCAATACGAGCCTACGTTCAAGATTATCCGCATCAATCCAAACGCCTACAACGAGATGTTCAAGAAGTCGCGCAACATCTTCATCGCCGACATCAACCCCAAGTACGAGAAGGCTGAATTTCGCGTGGAGGCCGACAAGCACGCCCGCCCGCAGGTGTATATCACTCTCCGCGCCCCTAACGATTCGGTGTTTCTCAAATCGTGGTACAACGTCGAAAAATATGTCTATGACACGCTCCTGATGGCGGAGAAGTCGCGTTTCCTTTATGGATTCAAGAAAATCCGCTCCGTGTCGGTAGAGGAACGCCTCGTAAAACGTCACAATGTCGATATGATAATCCCCAACGCGGGCTACAAGTTGGACGTGGATTCCACTCATTTTGTGTGGATTAGCCGCGAGACCAACATTTCGAGCCAAGGTCTGTTGATATTTGATTTTCCGTACTCGGGACCCAAGGATTTTGAGATGCAGAGGTTAATCAACAAGATGGATTCCGTGTTGATGCTCAATGTCCCCGGACCCGCGCCCAATTCGTATATGGCTGTCGAGAAACGTCTTGAACCTTTCAAGACTTCATTCGCCCGCAACGGCAATTATGTCTGCGAACTTCGCGGACTTTGGGAGACCGAGGGCGACTTTATGGGCGGGCCTTTCGTCAGCAACAGCATCGTCGATACCGTCAACAACCGCCTTGTAACCGCCTTTGCATACGTCTATGGCGGCAAAAAGGACAAGAAGACGCTCCTGTGGCAACTTGAAGCCATTCTTTCAACCTTCAATATCCATTACGATGCAGAAGATTAGATTGACAAAACATTTTTCATTTGAGGCGGCTCACGCATTGCACAATTACGACGGCAAATGCAGCCGCCTTCACGGTCATAGTTATCAATTGTTTGTGACGGTGATTGGCGAGCCGGAGACCGACCCCGACTCTCCAAAACTCGGTATGGTGATGGATTTTGGATTGTTGAAAAAGATTGTCAATGAGGAGATTGTCGACAAATACGACCATTCCGTCGTCCTGAATGAGAACGCCGATTTCAAAAGTTTTGATGGCAACAATCAGATGTTCAGCAATTTAATCGTTGTCCCCTTCCAACCCACCTGCGAAAATATGCTCATCCATTTCGCGTCCAAGATTCAGCCACGCCTGCCGGAAGGCGTCGAGTTGTGGAATTTGAAGTTGTACGAGACGGCAGATTCGTATGCGGAGTGGTGCAGGGAGGATAATTAATTGTGCCTTTCATTTCCTTGCCTTGTCCGTCCGTGATTTCAGACTTCTGAACGCTTGGTCGGAAAAGCCCATTATGTCCATAATTTCGGTCTTGCTTTTACCTTGTTTTTGAAGAATGAGGAAAATGATGGAATTTGTGGGGAGTTTTTCGTAATTGTCAGATATTTCGCGCTCAAAATCAGCGTTTTGCGTCAGATAATATTCCGCCACTATGTCGCGCTCGTCTTTTGACCACTGCGCGATGCACTCGTTGTTGGCGAGCCGCTGATATAGTTCTTCCGCCTTTGAAACAGTCTTCGCGGCAGGTTTGCGCGTCTTTATGTAAAGTAACACAAATGCCGACAACGCCAACACTGCCAATGTCGCCGTAATTGCCTTAAACCATTGCAGTTTGGCTTCCAACTCCTTGAAATCGCGTTTCTGAGTGTGGTAAAGTTTGTTGAGGTTTTCCCAACGAAGGGCGAGGTTGTTTTCTTTGGTTTGGAAGCATAGGTCTTTTTCGGCGGAGAGGTCTTTGTAGATTTGGAACGCCTCGGTGGTCTTGCCGGCGTTTTCGAGGCTTTGGGCGTAGAGCGACATCAATTTCACGTTGCCCTCGTGATTGTCTTTGCGGAGTGCCTTCGGATAACATTCGGCGGCTTTG
>JAGCRY010000012.1 GCA_017964465.1 Bacteroidales bacterium
GACAAGGCATACGGCACGGCAGACGATTACAAGGCGTTCATCGACGAATGTCACGGTCGCGGAATCGCTGTCATTCAGGACATTGTGTTGAATCACAGTTATGGTCAAAGTCCGTTTGTGCAGTTGTATTTCAATAGTTCGACGGGCAAAGTGACCGCCCAAAATCCTTGGTACAATGTCGATTCGCCCAACACGGTCTATTCGTGGGGATATGATTTCAATCACGAAAGCGACGAGACTAAGGCTCTGACAGACAGCATTATGGCGTATTGGATGACGGTTTATAATGTTGATGGATTCAGGTTTGATTTCACCAAAGGTTTCACCAACAAAAAGGCGACAACCGACGCCCAATGCTCCGCCTACGACGCTTCCCGCATCAAGATTTTGGAACGAATTTATGACAAAATCAAGTCTCTAAAACCCTCTGCAATAATGATTTGCGAACATTTGACCGACAATAGTGAAGAAAAAGTGCTCGCCGACTATGGCATAATGCTTTGGGGCAATATGAACTATGCATTTTGTCAATCGACGATGGGCTACACTGAGGGCGCATCGACGGATTGGGCGTTGGCATCAAAAAGAAATTTTGCCACCGAAAACCTCGTTGCATACGCCGAATCCCACGACGAGGAGCGTATGATGTACAAGTCGTTGCAATATGGAAAATCCGACGGCGACTATTCCGCAAAGGATTTTGCGACGGCAATCAACCGTATGAAGGGCGCGGCGGCTATTTTACTGTCGATTCCCGGACCCAAAATGATTTGGCAGTTTGGCGAGTTAGGTTACGAATATTCAATCAATTACGATCAATATTCCAACACCGTCGCCAACGAACACCGTATGACGAAAAAGCCTGTGCCGACGTATTTTGACGATTTGGACAAGGACAACAACCAAATCCGCAAATCTCTGTATGATTTTTACGGTTTTATGGACAGTCTGAGGATTCATAACGATGTGATGCTCAGCGGTAATGTTGATGCAAAAATGACTTCGCTTACCAAAACCGTAACCCGCACTTTGGGCGACAAATCGCTGATTTTTGCAGTGAATTTTGACGTGAAATCGCAGGATATGACGATAAAATTTCCGTCGGACGGCACTTGGTACAATATTGTTGGCGGTGGCACGGTAACAGTCAGCAACGGCTCTGCAACAGTGAAATTTGCTGCCGGTGAAACGATGATTTTCTCCAACAATCAGTCTGATGTCCGCACCGATATTGCCACGCCAATTGCGGAAATAGTTGTGCCTGAGGCTGTTGACCTGACCATATATCCCAATCCCTGCGCCGAATTTTTCAATGTAAAATCGGACAAAAATATCGACAAAATCACAATACTTTCGTCCGACGGCAAGCGCGTGAAAGACCTTCCGATTAATGCAAAATTTGCCAATTTCTCGATGTCAGGTTTCAAGCCGGGAATGTATTTCGTGGCAGTGAAAATCGGTGCGCAAAACGTTGTTAAGAAGGTGATAGTAAGGTAATTAAATAATCGAAACAATCAATGAAAAAATTCTTGTATCTTGTGCTGTCGGCGTTTATGATTTCGTGCGGCGGCAATCAGACCAAACAGCCCGAATCCAAAATCGAGCAAAGCAACATTTACGAAGTCAATGTGCGCCAATACACTCAGGAAGGCACGTTGAAGGCGTTTGAGGAAAATCATTTGGAGCGATTGAAGGCGCAGAACGTTGACATTCTGTGGCTTATGCCGATATTCCCGATTAGCGAGGAGGGCAGGAAAGGCACGCTCGGCAGTTATTACGCCGTGAAAAATTACAAGGAAGTCAACCCCGAATTTGGCACGTTGGAGGATTTGCAACGTCTTGTAAATCACGCACATCAACTCGGTATGAAAGTGGTGCTCGATTGGGTTGCCAACCACACCGGCAGGGACAATGTTTGGGTCAAGGAGCACAAGGATTTTTATAACCTTGATTCGCTCGGCAACCCCGCAGTGCCCGCAGAAACGGATTGGGACGATGTTGCTGACCTCAATTACGACAATCCCAATATGCGCCGCGCAATGATTGACGCGATGAAATATTGGATTCAGAACGCCGACATCGATGGTTTCAGGTGCGACGTCGCCGGAATGGTGCCGACAGATTTTTGGGTGGAGTGCCGTCAGGAATTAGAAAAAACTAAACCGCTTTTTATGCTCGCCGAGGACGACAATCCCGAAATCCACAAGGCTTTTGACGCATCTTACAATTGGAAAATCCATCATATCATCAACGGCATCGCTCAGGGCAAAAACACTGCGCAAGACCTTGTGGCTCTGTATGATACGTTGCAGCAAAAATTCCCCAAAAATGCTATCCTGATGAATTTTACGTCCAATCACGACGAAAATTCTTGGAGCAAGTCGGAGTACGACCGTATGGGCGATTATGTAAAACAAATGGCTGTTTTGACGTATTTCCTACCCGGTATGCCGCTGTGCTATTCGGGACAGGAAGCCGCCAACAAAAAGGCGTTGGAATTTTTTGAGAAAGATTTGATTGACTTTTCGCAGTTGCCATTGAAGGATTTTTATGCCACGCTCAACGGCATTAAGCACAATCATCCCGCATTGTGGGTAAACGACGTAAAATTCGTTTCGGCAGAGGATAATGTTTTGGTTTTTGAACGTTCATCCAACAATGAAAAACTAACCTGCATTTTCAATTTCAACAACGACGCCAAAGAATATTCCGCGCAGGGAAAATTCACCGATATTTTCACGGGCAATGATGTAAAATTGCCGGCGAAAATCGAGGGTAAAGGATATTTGATATTGAAAGGTGAATAAAATTAATAAACATCAATAATATGAAACTTAAATTCTTAACCTCATTGGCGGTTTTGGCGGCTATGTCGCTGACAGCCAACGCCCAAGACCTCAAAGTACAGCCCGAATTTTGGTATTCGGGATTCAAGGACAACAGCCTACAATTGCTCGTTTATGGCGACAATGTGAGCCGTTGCCACGCCACTGTCATCGCCGCAAACACCACTCTCGTGAGCGAGGAGCGCGTGGCAAATTCCAATTATCTGTTCCTGAATTTCAAGGTCGGAACGCCCGAAAAATTTGAGATTCTCTTGCAGGACACCACCTCCAAAAAACACAAGCAAAAATTTGCATACGAAATCAAGGAGCGCACGCCGCGCAATTATGGATTTTCGGACAAAGACCTGATTTATATGCTGATGCCCGACCGTTTTGCCAATGGCGACCCAAGCAACGACAATGTTGCCGGTTTCCTCGAAAAAGCCGACAACTCCAACCCCGACGGACGTCACGGCGGCGACATCAAAGGCATCGACGACCACATCGACTATTTCAAAAAACTTGGAGTTACTGCGCTGTGGATCAATCCATTGTTGGAAAACAATATGCCCGCCGATTCGTACCACGGCTATGCGATTACGGATTTTTACAAGGTGGACGCACGTTTTGGCAGCAATGACGACTACCGCCGCCTCGCCGACAATCTCCACAACAACGGCATCAAGTTGATAATGGATATGGTGTTCAATCATTGTGGCTCCAACAACTTCTTGTTCAAGGACTTGCCGGATTCCACGTGGTTTCATTTTTGGGACACTTACACCACGTCCAACTATCGCGGCACCATCTGTTTTGACCCTCACGCCTCGCAAAACGACTTGAAATATATGCTCAACGGATGGTTTGACCGCACGATGCCCGACATCAACCAAAACAATGAAAAATTCCTCAACTACCTGATTCAAAATTCGATATGGTGGGCGGAATATCTCGGTCTCGACGGCATCCGTATGGACACTTATCCCTACAACGACA
>JAGCRY010000163.1 GCA_017964465.1 Bacteroidales bacterium
GATGCCAAGTTCTTCGAGACGCTTTACACGGCTTGCTTCGGTGTAGCGGGGATTTGGACGGGTGAATCTCTGGTTGACCTCCAACAGTTGCAAATCCACCTTGTCGCCCTCCACAATGTTTGGCAGGAGTTGATTGTCCTTGTCGTTTTCGTCGTCTGTACCCTCAGAATATACTTTGAGGAATCCATCAAACTTGACAACTTCGCCGCTTGCTGCAAACTGTTCGCCGCAATTGTCCGCCTCAATCTTGATGTTGGTGCGTTCGATGACGGCATCCGACATCTGCGATGCAAGCGTGCGTTTGAATATGATTTCATAAAGGCGTTGCTCGTCCCACTTCTGGCTTACAACTTGTTTCATCGTGGTAGGACGGATGGCCTCGTGTGCCTCTTGTGCGCCTTTGGTCTTGGTCTTAAACTGTCGCGGCTTGGAATATTCCGCGCCGTACTCCTTTATAATATAATCTTTGCAATTGTTGACGCAGAGCGAACTGAGATTGGTGCTGTCGGTACGCATATACGTAATGAAGCCCGATTCGTAAAGGCTCTGCGCAAGTGCCATTGTCTGGCTCACCGAAAAACCGAGTTTGCGGCTCGCCTCCTGTTGCAACGTGGATGTCGTGAACGGCGGCGCGGGCGAATGTTTGCCGGGCTTGGTCTCCACCGATTTTACGGAGAATGTGCTGCCGTTGCACTTTTCGAGGAGCGATTTTGCAGAAGCCTCGTCATTGAGTTTGCCAAGGTAATCCGCCTTGAACGCCGCGCCGTTTGACGCCGCAAAATTGGCTGTGCCCTTGAAACTTGCAGTGCTTACAAAATTGATGATTTCCCTCTCGCGCTCCACGATGAGCCGTACAGCAACGCTCTGCACGCGACCTGCGCTGAGGTTGCTCTTTACCTTTTTCCAAAGCACTTCGCTCAATTCAAAACCCACGAGGCGGTCGAGGATGCGGCGCGCCTGTTGGGCGTTTACGAGATTGAGGTCGATGGTGCGGGGGGTCTTGACAGCCTCCTCAATGGCCTTCTTGGTAATTTCGTGAAAAACTATTCGTTTGGTGGATTCCACAGGCAGTTTGAGCGTAACAGCCAAGTGCCACGCAATAGCCTCTCCCTCGCGGTCCTCATCGGATGCGAGCCAAACGGTCTTCGCCGCCTTCACGTCCTTGCGCAATTCGGCGACAACAGACTTTTTGTCGGCGTCGATTTCGTATTTGGGCTCGAAGTCGTGCTCGATGTCGATGCCGTAGTTTTTCTTCGCCAAGTCCCTGATATGACCGAAACTCGGCTTGACTAAGTAGTCGCTGCCAAGTATCTTTGCAATGGTCTTTGCCTTGGCGGGAGACTCCACAATCACTAAGTTAGATGCCATTTGATATGTCAAGTATTAATATGCTTTATTTACATTTGGAAGGCACGGTCGCCTTTTTGGGGTGCAAAGTAACAAAATTTAGCGGTGACAGACAAATTTTTTTTAACTTTAAAGACAAAATGGTGGTCTAACATCATTTTTCTTATGAAGATTTATGAAATTTTGTTATCTTTGCCCCGCGAAAGTATTAGCAATAAAAACAGATATACACATATATAATAATGTCAAAACAGACTATAAGCAAATGCTCGTTTTGCGGGCGACCGAGGACAGAGACCGAAATAATGATTGAAGGCGAGTCGGTGTTCATCTGCAACTACTGCGTGGAGCAGTGCAATGAAATCATCATCGAACAGCGCAAACAGACAAGCGGCGGCCCTACGGTGTCCACAAAGGAGAATTTCGACTACAAACCGGACGAAATCAAGGCTTTCCTCGACCAATACGTCATTGGGCAGGAACAGGCGAAAAAATCGCTCAGCGTCGCCGTTTATAACCATTACAAGAGGCTCAGGCAGCGCGTAAAAGCCGACGACGTGGAAATCGAGAAATCCAACATCATAATGGTAGGACGCACCGGCACGGGCAAGACCCTGATGGCTAAGACAATAGCAAGATTGCTCAACGTGCCTTTCACCATCGTGGACGCTACGGTACTCACCGAGGCGGGCTACGTGGGCGAAGACGTGGAAAGCCTTCTCACGCGACTCCTCCAAGCCTGCGACTTCGACGTCAAAAAGGCTGAACACGGTATTGTATTCGTGGACGAAATCGACAAGATAGCCCGCAAAGGCGACAACCCGTCAATCACTCGCGACGTATCGGGCGAGGGCGTACAGCAGGGCTTGTTGAAAATACTCGAAGGCAGCATTGTAAACGTGCCGCCAAACGGTGGACGCAAGCACCCCGACCAAAAAATGGTACCCGTGGATACCAAAGACATACTTTTCATCTGCGGCGGTGCATTTGACGGCATCGAGAAGAAGATTGCACAACGCCTTAATACTGAGGTGGTTGGCTTTAATAGTATCCGTCAGAGTGGACAGATAGATCGCGACAACTTGTTGCAGTACATCACGCCCACCGACTTGAAATCTTTTGGTTTGATACCCGAAATCATCGGTCGTCTGCCGCTCTTGACTTACCTCGAGCCGCTCGACCGCGTTGCACTCCGCAACATCCTCACCGAACCCAAAAACGCAATCACGCGCCAATACAAGAAACTTTTCCAGATGGACGGCGTGAAACTCGAATTTGAGCCGGCTGTATTGGACTACATCGTGGACGTTGCCGAGGAGTTTAAACTCGGAGCGCGTGGACTTCGTTCAATATGCGAGACCATTATGCTCGACATTATGTACGAAATCCCGTCCAAAAACCTCAAAGAATTTACCGTAACACTCGATTTGGCGAAAGAAAAACTCGAAAACGCCGACTTTATGCGCCACGCAATGGCAAGTTAGGAAAGAGGAATCACCAAATCTCTAAATCAACAAATAATATGTCAGACGGCGGCAATTTTATAGACTACGTAAAAATCTACGTGCGCTCCGGAAGGGGCGGCGCGGGTTCGGCGCACCTCAAAAGGGAAAAATACCGCCCGAAGGCGGGTCCTGACGGCGGCGACGGCGGACACGGTGGCAGTGTCATTGTAAGGGGCAACAAACAGTTTTGGACGCTCCTGCATTTAAAATACCAAAAACATATCTTCGCAGAAGACGGCGTGTCGGGTATGCGTGATACTTGGCACGGCAAGGACGGCAAGGATGTAATCATCGAAGTGCCGCTCGGCACTGTGGCACGTGACGGCGAGACCGAGGAATTTCTCTTTGAGATCACCGAAGACGGCGAGCAGCAGGTATTGGCGAAAGGCGGCAGGGGTGGACTTGGCAACGTCCACTTCAAATCGTCCACAAACCAAACCCCGCGTTACGCTCAACCCGGCGAAGACTGCGAGGAAGGATGGAAAATCCTTGAACTCAAAGTGTTGGCGGACATCGGTCTTGTTGGCTTCCCTAACGCCGGCAAATCGACATTACTTTCATCAATATCGGCGGCACGTCCCAAGATAGCCGACTATCCATTCACGACCCTTGTGCCGCACCTTGGCATCGTGGATGTGGACGGCAAACACTCATTTGTAATGGCCGACATCCCCGGCATCATCGAAGGTGCGTCGGAAGGCAAAGGATTGGGACTCAGGTTTTTGAGACACATTGAGAGAAATCCGCTGTTATTGTTTTTGATACCATCCGACAGCGACGACGTTGCCAACGACTACAACGTATTGCTCTCAGAACTTGGCAAATACAATTCCGAATTGTTGGACAAAAAACGCATCATCGCCATCTCAAAATCCGATTTGGCGGACGAGGAAATTTTGGCGGATGCAAAATCCAAACTCCCCGCCGACATACCTTGCTACACGTTTTCGTCATACACCAAAGACGGACTCAAACAGTTGGTCTATGGCATTTGGGATGTATTGAAGGAAGATATGGTGGAAGAGCCCGATGTTCCCGAAAGCGTTCAGTCGTTCTTTGACGAAGCCGATTCAGAGCAAGAAAACATCGACGAGGACGAACTCTCGCGCAATTCCGTCAAGGAGGACGATATTTGGTAGTTGTCATCAACAAAAATAAAATTGCATTTTCAGAAA
>JAGCRY010000164.1 GCA_017964465.1 Bacteroidales bacterium
GGCACTGGCACTATCAGCACCGCCATCACAGAACAATTGGCTGCCACAAGCCACGAACTCTACATCCTCAACCGTGGCAACAACAACGCCTCACTGCCTGACAATGTGCGCGTTATCACTGCCGACATCAACAACGAGGACGACGTGAAGGCAAAACTCAAAGGTATGACCTTCGACAGCGTTTGCGATTTCATCGGCTTTGTGCCCGAGCACGTGGAGCGCGATTTCCGCATTTTCAACGGCATTACAAAGCAATACATCTACATCAGTTCCGCCTCGGCATACGCCAAACCCGTGCGTAACCACATCATCACCGAGGGCACAAGTCTCGTGAACCCTTATTGGGAATATTCGCGCAACAAAATCGCCTGCGAGCGTTTCCTGATGGACAAATACCGCTATGAGGGTTTCCCCGTAACCATCGTCCGCCCGAGCCACACCTATTGCAAAAAATCCGTTCCGCTTGGTCTTCACGGCTTGAAAGGCAGTTTTCAGGTTTTGAAACGTATGATGGAAGGCAAGCCTGTAATCATTCACGGCGACGGAAGTAGTTTGTGGACAATGACTTACAATCAAGATTTTGCACGTGGTTTCATTGGCTTAATTGGCAATCCTCACGCTATCGGCGAGGTTTTCCAAATCACGAGCGACGAATCTCTGACGTGGAATCAGATTTATGAAACTGTGGCGTCGCACCTTGGCGTGTCGCTCAATCCGCTTCACGTTTCGTCTGACTTCCTGGTTGCGGTTGCGCCCAAAGAGTACGACCTTGCCGGCAACCTCCTCGGCGACAAGGCTTGTACAGTGGTTTTCGACAACACAAAACTCAAACGCGCCGTCCCCGGATTCTGCGCCACAACATCATTCTACGAAGGTTCGCGCATCGTCATCGACTACGTAATGAGCCACAAAGAATGTCAAGTGCTCGACCCCGAATTTGACGCCTGGTGCGACAAGGTGGCGAAAGCTGTGAATACCGCAATTAGCGTATTCCAATCTTGAAACTGAACGTGCACGAATGACAATACACTTTTGGATTAACGCCGCTGTCAAACATTGTCAGCGGCGAAATTGTGTATCGGAATCCCATTCCTGTCACGAAAAGCCATTCAATCGAAAAGTCGCAGCCGAAACGGCGCAACAAAAAGTCGTCTTTATTAATCAATTTCTTTTTTACGCCGTCAATTTTATAAATCAGCTTATCGTAACTCTGACACCGCATTGTGCCTGTCGCATAGATATTGACCTCCACCGGAAATCTCCCGATATCTTTGGTGCGAACTGAAAACCGGTAACTCATTCCAAGCGGAAGCGTCAACTGGCTGATACGCAAGAAATGCTTTCTGAAATTGTCGGTTTCAACGGCAGAATAATCGGCGTAAACCTCGTTAGTGGAAGTTTTCAGACTGAAGGCCTTATCAAAAAAGTAACGCATTGTACGAAATCCCAATCCCGCCGAAAAACCTATCCTGCGGCGGTCTCGGAAAATCTTGCCGGCGGAATATTCTTGAAAATTGAACCCGCTGAACCCGTCACCTCCGTCATGTTTCAAGAAGTCGGCTTTTTTAGTGTTTGTGACTCCGAATGCGCCCAATTGTCCGCTCACATAAAAACGTCCACAAAAAAACGCGTATTCTTCACCAAGATAGTAGTGTCTGTGTGGATATTTCGACTTAGACCGCTCTTCCTTTTTATCATTATTGTCTTTTGGGTGGAATTCAAAGGGCACTTCAACTCTCACATTGACGGGTCTGCCGTCCTTTATGGCGGGTTTCAAGGTAAATGAATTGGTATAAGCAATTGTATTGTTGTCCAAAAATCCCGAAGGGTCCGAGCTTTGGACTACCTTGACATCAGCGATGTTTCCGTCCTTAAATACAATGAAACTGACAACGACAGTGCCGTCAAGGTGTGGATTAAAAGTGCTGAGTAAATCTGTATTTCTTTTTGCAAGTTTTTCCAAAGACGAACCGTCATACCTCGACACAGGGAGAGTATCGACACTTTCCGCCCGGTAAATGGTGTCCAATTCATATTCCTGCCCGTAACTGCCAAGAGAACAAGCAGTCAGGATGAGCAAAAGGAGCATTTTGTAAAACTTCAACATAGTTACTTATTTTTAAAAGGTTATTATAATACTGATTATCCCAATCCTCATGATTGTGTTTCGAAGGCAAAGATAATCATAATTTCAAAACAGCCAAACAAAATCCGAAAATATCATCAATAATAATTGCAATTTCAAAAATATCCATCTATATTTGCGGCACAAACATCAATCATTAACTGCAAACACTATGAAAACCACACTCATCACCATTGCAGCCGCCATCCTGATGGCATCCGCAGCCAAGGCGCAGAACCTGACCAACACCTCTTGGACAAGTCTCCACGAACATTTGTATATAGAAAGCGACGACGGCAAAAACAACATCAAGGCATTCGATGTCGACTGCTACACAGATGGCGGCGGAATACCAGTAGCTGCTGAAATGAAGCGCGTCTCACCCGGCGTCTTTGTGGTGAGGTACATTGAAAACGATTATAAGCCAAGCACCAGGAACAAACTCATGTCGGTGGATTGTCCCGAGACCGGCAAAACCGAATATCTTTACCAGGAGACAATGGACGGCAAGTTTCTGCACATTTTGGCGAAGGTCGAGGATGAAAAATTCCATCAAATGCGAATCCAGGAGTTTTACGACGCAATCAACGGCACTTACACCGACAAGGACGGCAAAAAATACGTCTTCAACAACGACGTGCTCACCATCGACGGCAAAAAAATGACCATCAAGCCCAAGGAAACTGCATACGATGGCTATACAAACGGATTTATCGCCGACAACGGAACGCATTATTGTTTCATGATTTCGGAAACAGGCATCAATCTCTACACCGCCAAGTATGACGAGCAGGATGAATCAGAAACGCCCATTCCCGACAAACTTTGGGTTCAGCTCCGCGCCGACCTCGACGCCAACCAAGGCCGCTGGCAGTTCACCAACCAAAAAATCATTATGGAGCGTCATCTGTACCGTTATTCCAAGAGCCTTCTCCGCCTGATGCGCAACGAAATTTACGCCCGCCACGGCTACAAGTTCGCCTCCGCCGACCTCGCCGCATATTTCGCCAAAACATCGTGGTACTCCCCCGTCTCCGACAATTCCAAGATAAAACTCTCCGCCCTCGAACAACTCAACGTCAACATAATTAAGAGGGTCGAGGACGCAATGAACCAAAAAGAAATAGATGAGGGGGAAATAGAGAAGGGGCTGTAAGGAATTAAGTCCATAATTCCGTAATAAACATCGGGCTTGCATCGTCGCTTTTTACGAAACCGCAATGCTCGTAAAACGGGATTTCCTTGTTGTACGCCACCACCACAATGCGCAGATAGTCCTTATACTTTTCTCTCACCATCTGCACCAAAGTCTTGCCGATGCCCTTGCCCTGATATTCAGGCCGCACCAAAAGATAATGGACGTAAGCGTTCATTATTCCGTCGTCCATAGCGCAAATCATTCCGATAAGTTTGTCGCCATCCCAAGCCGAAATCACAGTCTTGAAATTCTGCATTGCAACGACTAATTTTTCAGGATAATGCCCCGACGACCATTCCACAGAGAGAAACAGGTCTTGGAGGGCGGATGGGGAGAAGGTGTGGGTGTGGGAGTAGTTTAGCAACATAGTGATATTGATTTATTTTGAGGGCAAAGGTAAGAAAAAATTGGGAAAATCGTAATTTTTTTTGTTTTTGTCTCCTCTACATCATTCCTTGTCCGCCGCCAAATTTGAAACCCAACGACAAAATGATACTATGGGCGTTGGGCTTCACGTCTTTTTTGAAGAAACTTGACGGTGTATATGTCACCCTTGCGCTTCCATATTGACACGTGAACTCCAACGCCAAATCATAACTGAAACGGCGCACAAGGAAATCATCTTTTATTTTGATTTTTTTGACCGCGCCAAGTGCCTCGTAAATCTGTTTCTCCCGACAGCCTATGCGCATATTGCCCAACAACCATAATGAAAATTCGCACTTGTTATCTTTCTTAGAATTGAACCTGAAATGCGCTCCAAGTGGTGCAGACAAATTAATCACCCTCAGGCAGTGCCATCTGAATTTGTCGTTTTCCCTCGTCAAAGAATCTCCATAAACCCTGTTATGGTCGGTACTCAGCGAAAAAGCCCTTGCGAAAGAATAATGCCAATACCTGAACCCACCGCCAATGGAAAACGCCAACTTTTTGTCGTTGCGGAAGATATGGCCGCCATACATTTCCAAGACACCGTTTACAAGTGGATTATCCGTTTCCAAAAAAACATAATCGTCACCATCGGGATAATCCAACATCGAAAATCCAAAATAACATCCAAAATATCCGTCAATTTTATACTCCTTTGGTTGTTTATCTTCGCGAGTTGTAATCTCGGCCTTTAAGTCGCCGTGAATCAAAAAATGCACCGGCATCCGCATCCTGACATTAAAATATCCTTTCTTAAACTCCGGCATCAGCGAAACAACCCTCAAAGCCTCGGCATCAAGCAACGAATCAGAACTTTGCACAATCTCGGGCTTGCCTTTGGAGCCGTCCTTATATATCACGACGCTCACCACGGAAGTGCCGCTAATGCCATTTTGCAACGCCTTAGACGGGTACTCGGCAAACTTTTCTATGAATTTTCGCCATCCTGTGCCACGCTTATAATCACTGACAGTCCTTAAATCGGGCC
>JAGCRY010000165.1 GCA_017964465.1 Bacteroidales bacterium
GATAGTGATCGTCAATGAATCGCCACTAAGCGAACTCTTATATCACACTATTTCTGTCAATTTCCCTTACCAAAAAGTCCGTTTAACTTTGTAAAAATCCTGTATATCACACTGTTACAAATGTAAACTATCATAGACTAAGCCTCGGCTGACAGGGTTCGTAACTCAAACGATGCAGCGGGCAGACGCCGTATTCGATGATTGCGAGACGGTGGTCTTTCGTGGGATAACCCTTGTTTTTTTCCCAATTATAAAGCGGATATTCTGCGGCGGCCTTTACCATCCACTCATCACGGTAAGTCTTCGCCAAAATCGACGCAGCCGCAATCGAAAGAAACTTCGCATCCCCCTTCACAACCGTCTTAAATGGCGTTTGATGATAATCCTTCCACTTGTTGCCATCAATGATTATGAACTCCGGCCTTACCGTCAACGCATCAAGCGCACGGTGCATAGCCAAGAGTGACGCTTGCAATATATTAATAGTGTCAATCTCATGATTATCGCACATACCGATGCTATATGACACGGCGTCGCGGATGATTTCATCACGCAGTTTTACACGCTGTTTCTCAGATAGTTGCTTAGAGTCATTTATAGCATCATTCCAATAGTCTTTTGGGAACACAACAGCCGCTGCAACCACCGGACCAGCAAGGCATCCGCGTCCCGCCTCGTCGCAACCCGCCTCCGGGTACAATTCCGTTTGATAAAATGCTTGCATAATTTACACGATTATTAATATTAATAACAAATAAAAACTATACTTAACCAAACGTAAACATTGTTTACAAAAATCAATTAGTTTACAAAATTAGCAAAATTTTCGGTGATTGACGAAAAAATTCACGGTAATTATCGTTGAAAACAAAAAAGGCACGAAGTGCCGTCCCGACTCTTCGTGCCTATTGATGTTTAATCGTTTTTAAATCAGCGGTATATTATTCTTTGCGCACTCTGCACGCATCTCGTCAGACCACAGCGACGACTGAATCTCGCCGATGTGAGCCTTGCGCAGGAAAAACATGCAGAGCCTCGATTGTCCGATGCCGCCGCCGATTGATTCGGGAAGCGTGCCGTCAAGCAGTCGCTTGTGGAAATAAAGCTGCTTGCGCTCCTCCTTGCCTTCGATAAGCAACTGACGCTCAAGGGCTTTCTTATCGACCCTGACGCCCATGGACGAAATCTCGAACGAGCGCTCCAGGACGCTGTTCCACAATATGATGTCGCCGTTGAGGCCTTTGAATCCCTCGGTGTTGGGCGTCGACCAGTCGTCGTAGTCGGGTGCGCGTCCGTCGTGCTTCTTGCCGTCGGAAAGTGCGCCGCCGATGCCCATGATGAACACCGCGCCGTACTTCTTGGCGGCGGCGTCCTCGCGCTCCTTGCTCGTCAGGTTGGGATATTCCTTGCAAAGCTGCTCCGCCGATATGAACTTAATCTCCTGCGGAAGAACCGGCACAATCTGCGGATATGCCTCATACACAATGTATTCGGTCTTCAACAAAACAGAGTAGATGCGCCTTACGATGTCCTTGAGGAAGTCGATGTTGCGGTCAGCCATGTTGATGCTGCGCTCCCAGTCCCACTGGTCCACATAAAGCGAGTGGAGGTTGTCGAGCTCCTCGTCGGGACGGATGGCGTTCATGTCGGTGTAGATGCCGTATCCAGCCGGAATCTTGTAGTCGGCGAGAGTGAGACGCTTCCATTTTGCCAATGAATGTACGACCTCAGCCTGTTGGTCGCCAAAATCCTTAATCGGGAACGACACGGGACGCTCCACGCCATTGAGGTCGTCATTGATTCCCCTACCCTTCAAGACGAAAAGCGGGGCTGTAACGCGGCGGAGTTTCAATTCCGCGCTGAGGCAGGACTCAAAGAAGTCCTTGATTTTCTTGATTGCCAACTCCGTCTGTTGCAAGTCGAGCAACGGCTTGTAGCCGGCAGGTATCAGTAATTGAGCCATTTTAAAGAAGTTTATCGTTAATTTCTGAACTCAAAATTACCCAAAATCGCCGTACTAACAAAAAATTTTTTATGAAGACAAAAAAAATTAGCAAAATACGTATCAATATTTCAAAAAAAATTTGCACCTTTGTAAATGAAAAATTGTACAAAAATGAAGATAGCGGAAATACTGAAAAATACCAATAAGACACTGTTCTCGTTTGAAATCGTGCCTCCCCTCAAAGGGCAGAGCATCGATAAGTTGTATGAAAAACTTGACCTCTTGGCGGAGTTCAACCCTGCCAACATCAACATCACGTACCATCAGGACGAGACGGTCTATACACCCACGGACGGCGGCAAATTCGACAAGAAGATTGTCCGCAAGCGTCCCGGCACCGTCGCACTCGCGGCGGCAATACACAACCGCTATCCCAACATCCTCACCGTGCCGCACATAATATGCGGAGGAATGTCGAAACAGGACATCGAAAACATCCTCATCGACCTCAACTTCCTCGGCATCAACAACATACTCGCCCTGCGCGGCGATGCGGCGGTAGGTCAAAAATACTTTGTACCCGAGCCCGACGGACACGCGCACACCGACGGACTTGTGGAACAGGTAATGAACTTAAACAAAGGCATTTACCTCGACCGCAACCTCAAAAACACCGACTGCACCGACTTTTCGGTTGGCGTGGCGGGCTACCCCGAGAAACACGCCGAAGCGCCAAACGCCGAGATTGATATGCTCAACCTCAAACGCAAGGTAGATGCCGGCGCGGAGTACATTGTGACGCAGATGTTTTTTGACAACGAAAAATTTTTTGCGTGGGAAAAGAAATGCCGCGAGGCGGGCATCAATGTCCCGATAGTGCCGGCGATAAAGCCCATCGGCAAAATGCGCGACATACAGACGATTCCACAGGTATTCAGCATCGACATACCCACGGAACTCGTCCAGGAATGTTACAAAGCAAAAGACGACAATCAAATATACCAAATAGGAATAGAATGGACCATCAAACAAGCCCGCGAACTAATGGCTCACAACGTGCCGATAGTCCATTTCTTCTCCGTTGGCAAGACCGACAACATAAGAGAAATTGCAAAAGCAATCTACTGATTGAAAAAACGGTACATTGTTTGATTGTAAAAAAATATTACAAAAAAACAAGCGAAAAAACAAGCGAAAATGAGACAACTGATATATAATTTGAGCATCAGGGGCAAAATCCTCCTCGGTTTCTTCTTAGTGACCGCCATATTCTTCGTGCTCGGAATTTTCCAATACAATTCGCTCGAAAAAGTCAATCAGACCAACGAGTTGATAACATTCGCAAAGGATATGAACTCCACCGCCGCGCAAATCAAATACTTGATAGCCAAGGA
>JAGCRY010000166.1 GCA_017964465.1 Bacteroidales bacterium
GCGATGCCGCAATATGCAGTGCCAAGCGAACAACTGCGCCGCAATATGCTCATTAACAAACTGTTGTCGTTGACAATCATAACCAACGACGACCAACTCCTAACCGATTATCTCGAAGAAAATGCCGACATAGAACAAAAACTTTCCAAAACAGATTTTTCTCCCGAACTCCGCCGCGAGTATAACAAGATAACGGAAATCAAGCAGGGCTATCTTGCAAAAAGCGACGTTGTATTCCAAGGCTCATTAGACAAGCGCGAGGCGTTGTTTAAGTTTCCTGATTTGGGTATAGAATTGAAAAAGCGCACCAAAAATCTTTGCAATGTCATAGACCAATTGTCTGCACAGCGTGCCGCCGACATCGAAACCACCACAACAGAAATGCGCGTGGTTGGCATATCTCTGCTTGTAGTCATCTTTATTGTGGTGTTGATATTCCTGACGCGTTGCGGCAATGCTATTGCCAACGGACTGAGCGACAACACAGCAAAGACCATCAAACTTGCTTCTGGCGATTTGACAGCCAATTTCCACCATTCTGACGGCGAATCGGAAATAGCGGTTCTCAACAATTCGATGGTTGATATGAAAAACACTCTTGCCGACATAGTACGCTCTATTTCAGAAAGTGCCGAAGCAATAGCCGCAGCCGCCGGCGAGATGAACGATGCGAGCATGAGGATGAGCGCAAGCGCCAACGAACAGGCGTCGTCGGCAGAGGAAATAAGTTCGGCAATTGGTGAGATGGCGTCGTCAATAGAACAAAACAGCCAAAATGCAGCCAAGACCGAAAGCATTGCTGGCTCTACTGTTACGCATATTGGGGAATGTAGTCAGGCGGCAGAAAAGACTGTGAATACAATGACGGAAATAGCCGAAAAAATATCTGTAATCAACGACATCGCTTTCCAGACCAATATTCTTGCCCTCAATGCAGCTGTGGAGGCTGCACGTGCGGGCGAGCATGGTAAGGGATTTGCGGTAGTGGCGGCGGAAGTGCGCAAACTTGCCGAAAAATGCGCCGTTGCCGCAAGGGACATCGACGCAGTGTCGGCGGATGGCGTCAATATTGCAAAACTCACTGGCGAGGTATTCTCCAAAATGCTGCCCGAAATCAAGCGCACCACTGTTTTGGTTCAGGAAATAGCCACTGCAAGCCGTGAGCAGGCGTCCGGCGGCGCACAAATCAATACCGCCGTTCAGCGTTTCAATGATGGCATCCAGCAGTTTGCAACCATTTCAGAGGAGGTGGCGTCCAACAGTCAGAATCTTTTGCAACAGGCCGACCGTTTGCAGGATGTCATCAAGTTTTTCAAAGTTTAAGATATGTCTATTTGTTTTTGTTGAAAATGTCGTAGAATCCGCTTTCTACGCGTCTTACGATTTCATCGACAGTAATGGATGCGTTGGGCAATACCTGCACGGGTAGCGGACGTGTACATTTCTGCGACGCGAGATAACGTTTGCACTGTTTGTAACGTTCAGTCATGCAATATACTGTCTTATATGTTTCGCCAGTCTTTTCGTTCAGGAGAGTTCCTTCATTGAAAATCGGGCATTTTCCCATTTTTACACATACGTCTTCCATAGGTTTTCAATTTTTTTAATTGTTGTCTGATTTTTTAATTACGTTTTGCAAAATTAATGACGAAATTTTAAATATGCAAATATTTGATGTTTAAAAAAATCTAAAAACATTATTTGGGCATGGCTATTTCTGATAACGTTTGTTTGATTGTTTCAAATTCATTGTCCCATAAGTTGTTCGCTCTTAGGTATTGTTCCAAATCTTTGTATGTTTCATCTTCATAGAGAATATAGGTGGAGATGACGGCAGAATATTCATATTTTGGACCGCAACTTTCCAATAAAGATTTGATTTTGGAAATATTGTTTCTTTGTTTGCGTTCTGATGATGCTGTTTTTAACAATTCAAACAGATTTTCTAAATCATCAGCAACCATAAAACCCATATTTGACCTTGGTGTTATAAAATGCTCTCTGTCGTTTATGGCAAGTACCTCTTTCGTGATTTTACCTTTTTCGTTTCTTGGATAATATTTGAATGATTTTACATAAAGATAATCTTTGGGATTATCAGTAAGTGGGTTTACGATGGGTTCTGCCACTACGTCATGTTCGCCTTTTGTAGTGTTGCACTTTTTGCATGATGGCAAAAGATTGCCCCATTCTACGACGGAGTCTTTGTACTTGCTCTTTGGTTTAAAATGGTCAATCTCCATATAACTGCTTTTCGTGTTAAGTAGTTGTTCTGAGTATGCACACTTTCCGTTGGTCATTTCAAGCAATGCCTTCTCGATGTATGGTTTCTTCCAAACAGGAGAATCGTCTTGTTTGAATTTTTCGGTCAGTTGTTTCTTTACCTCGTCTGTAAGTTCGTATGGCGGGTCTATGAGATTAATCTTTATCATCGATTTCCATTTGAGATAGTTGTAATTTCAAAAGTCTCCTTGCTGGATTGTTTGGATGAAGGATTTTGATGAGAGTGTTGTACGCCTCTCGTGCCTTGTTGATGTCGTTGTTATCAAGACCTTCATCGAACATTTCGTATGTATTCTGCAAATAATCAGAGTGAATGTCGTTGTCCAATTTCATTGTGTCGCGCAAAATCTCCTCCACCGTCCAGCCACTGAAATTGGTTACGGGCGAATGTTCCACAGCGATTTTTTCGTCCTCTCGGCGCAATACGTATAGATTGACTTCCTGCATCGATTGAATAACCAATGGACTATGCGTCGTTACAATGAATTGCACGTTTTTGAATATCTCGGACACATACGCAATCACTTCGCGCTGCCATTTTGGATGCAGGTGTAGGTCTATTTCGTCAACCAAAACAACGGCACTTTCATGTAGAGGATTCTGAGATTCAGGAAATGTGTCAAACATCCGTTTGCTCAAATCAACTACCCATGAAAGCATTGATTGATAGCCAAAGCCCAACTCCGTATATTTGAACCATCCGTCCTTAGTTTTGAAAAGTACATAACTTTCCATTTTGTCTGTACTTTCAAATCTGAAATCTTCAATTTCAGGGAAAAGATTGCTACAAATTATTTCGCGAAGTTTTTCTAATTGTTTTTTTGCTTTTGGGTTATTGCTTTTGGATTGATAATCGCACTTTATTAGCCATTCTTCAAGGTTTATCAGTTGTTTATCGTGAGAAAATAATGTTTCACAGTTATCACTTTCCTGTCCTGATAAGTTAACATTCAATAATGGGTAACGACCTACACCATAACCAAAAATATGAAAATTGTCTGAATCGGCATGTATTCCATTTACTACACGTTTTAAACTCCAAACACCTGAAAAATTGGTCAAATTACAAATCATATCTGTAATTCCGTCGATTTTATTTTTACTCCAATACACAGGAAATAAAACGTTTTTAAACCGTTCAAATCCAGATTTAAAGTCCAGTTTAACCGGTCTCATATCCGCTATCGCTTGCAAAATCCTCGTCTTTCCTGTATTGTTGTTTCCCAACAATACAGTCCATTGATAGAGTTCTGTGTCGCTCTTGGCACAGTCTATCGTTATGTCATCGAAGCCTTTGAATGATTTCAAGGATATGGAACGTATCTTAATGTCTTTCATTTTTGAGTGGATTTGTGATTACCAATCGCAAAGATAACACTTTATTATATATAATACAAAAAAACGACGGATTATTTTTATATAATCCGCCGTTTCTTAAAAGATTAGTCAATCAATCATTATCCCAAGAACGCAATCAGGATGCCTGCTGCCACTGCCGAGCCGATAACGCCGGAGACGTTGGACGACATGCAGTAGTTTAAGACGTGGTTGCGGGGGTCGTACTTCAATGCGATTTCATTGGCAACGCGGGATGCCATAGGCACTGCGCTGAGGCCGGTAGCACCGATAAGCGGATTGATTTTCTTCTTGCTGAACAAGTTGAAAAGCTTCACCAACATGATGCCGCCGAAGATAGAGAAGCCAAACGCCAAGAATCCGCCGGCAACGATACCAATGGTCTGCAAGTTGAGGAAGGCATCTACAGTCATCGTTGCGCCTACGCAGAGGCCGAGGAAAATGGTAGCCGAGTTCATTACGGCGTTGGATGCCGCGTCGAAAATACGGCTGGTAGATGAGCCGACTTCCTTAATCAAGTTGCCGAACATCAACATGCCTACCAACGGAACTGCCGAGGGAACGATGATTGCAACGAGGGTTGTAACCGCGATCGGGAAGATAATCTTCAATGCGCGCTCGTTCTTGATGACGGTGTTGGAGGGGTAGAGCTTGTCTTGCTGCTTCATATTGATGGAGAGTTCCTTCTTGGAGCAAGTGAGTTTCACTACCAACGGCACGATTACCGGCACGAGAGCCATGTAGGAGTAAGCCGCGATGGCGATGGGGCCGAGGAGCTCCGGCGCAAGTTTGATGGTGGTGAAGATGGCTGTGGGGCCGTCGGCACCGCCAATGATTGCAAGTGATGCAGATTGCTGCATTGAGAAGTAGCCGGTGGATGCTGCTACGAGCAATACGGCGAAGATGCCGAACTGTGCGCCTGCGCCGAAGATGGCGAGCTTGAGGTTGCGGAGCATCGGGCCGAAGTCTGTCAAGGCGCCTACGCCCATGAAGATAATCGGGGGGAGAAGTCCGCTCTTAATCAAGGCGGAGTAGAGGAAGTTCATCACGCCGAGGTCGTGTGCAATCTCGGGGAGCGACATCTCGTAGATGTTTCTGGCGACTTCCTGGCCGTCTTTGTCGAAGTGTACGAGACCCGCACCGTCGGGGGAGATTACATCCATGCCGCCGCCCGGGAAGTTGGCTATCAACACACCGAAGGCGATAGGTATAAGCAACAGCGGCTCATATTGTTTTTTGATACCGAGATACAGCAGCACAAAGGCAAGCGCGTACATCACGAGAAATCCCGGATTGTCGATGATTGCCTGGAATGCCGTCATCTCATATATTCTGTTTAATATGTCACCCATTGTTAAGTGGATTTATAAAATTCTAACAATCAATTACTTAATTCTCATCAGAACGTCGTCTTCCGATACTGAGTCGCCTGACTTGAAGCAGATTTCAGCGATGACGCCGTCAGATTCTGCGGCGATGGCGTTGAAGGTCTTCATAGCCTCGATGTAGCAGACTGTCTGACCTTTCTTAACTGCGTCGCCAACGTTTACCTGCGGGTCGGAGGGGTTCTTCTTCAAGTAGAACTTGCCTTCGAGCGGCGCGGTGAGGTCGTTGCCTTCGCCGGATGCTGTGGGAGCGGTCTCGCCTTCGGCTGCAATGCGCATGATAACGTCGTCTTCCGATACCGAGTCGCCTGACTTGAAGCAGATTTCGGTAACTACGCCGTCACATTCTGCCGAGATTGCATTGAAGGTTTTCATCGCCTCGATGTAGCAAACGGTCTGACCTTTCTTCACCTTGTCGCCAACGTTTACCTGCGGGTCGGAGGGGTTCTTTTTGAGGTAGAACTTGCCCTCGAGCGGTGCGGCGAGTGGTTTGCCAGTGCCAGCAGCGGCGGGTGCTGATGCTGCGGGAGCGGCTGCCTTGCCGTCGTTTGCGCCGATGGTTACAGCGTATTTCTGTCCATTGACATCTACGGTAACGGTCTGCGGGAATTGCAATGCGGGTACGCCGCCCTTCGGTGCGTTCTTCTCGGCTTTGCGTTTTGCGAGGTCGGCTTCAAATGACTTCTTGGCGTCGCCCGATTTGTAGAGGCGGTACTGCTGCGGGTGCATAGCGAGTTCGAAGAGTTCCTCGTCGTCCTGACCGAAATCCCAGCCGTTGTCCTTCATTTCCTTGCGGAATACGTCGAGCTGATCGGGATACTCGTCCTGTGGGTTGCCGGTGAAGAACTCACGACCCTGCGACTTGGCGAGTGCCACGAGTTCGGGAGCAACGGGACCAGGCAATTTGCCCGACTTGCCAAGAAGCATGCCCCAGATGTCGTCGGCGATGAGCGACCAACGCTCCTTGCCCTTTTCCATCTGCATTACGTTGGTGAGTGCCATATTCTTTACGTACTGGCTGAAAGGCGTTACGAGCGGCGGATAACCCATCTTTGGCCATACGTATGTAACTTCGTCGAAGAGTTTTATCATCAACTCGTCCTGAGTGAGTTTGGGCAAGTTGTGTTTTTCCTTATACTTGTTTACGGATTCGAGGTTGCTCTCGAGGTCGGTCATGAGCGAACCCATCATGCCGCCGGGCAGACCGGGAGCGATGAGGAGCGAGTTCATGAAACGGTTGCGCTGCGGGATGTAATAACCGAGGAAGTCGTCCATCATCTCCTGGATGAGTGTGCGCACTTCCATGTATGCGCTCATGTTGATTTCCTTCACGTCAAAGCCAGCGTCCTTCAACATCGGCTGTACGGCGAGGATGTCCACGTGACCTGTACCCCAAGAAAGAGGCTCCATGCCAACGTCCACGTAGTCGCAACCTGCCTTGCAGACTTCCAAAACGGATGCCATTGCGAAGCCAGGACCAGCGTGTGAGTGGTATTCAACGACGATGTCCTTGTAGTCCTTTATGCCTTTTACAATCTTGCCGAGTTTTACGGGACGGCCGATACCCGCCATGTCCTTGATGCATATTTCGTCCGCGCCGGCGTCGATGAGCTGCTTGGCGAGGTTTACGTAATATTCAACAGTGTGGATGGGGCTTTCGGTGATGCAGAGACAGCACTGCGAAATCATGTGAGTGCCGTCAGGGCGTGTAGCCTCGTGAGCGTAACCGATTGAGGGGATGATGTTTCTCGGGTCGTTCAATCCGCAGAATGTACGTGCGATGTCGGTACCCTGAGTGTATTTTACCTTGTAGAAAAGTTTGCGGACGTCAACGGGGCACGGGTTCATGCGGATGCCGTTGAGTGCGCGGTCGAGCATTTCAGTCTGAATGCCAGCTTCGTGGAAAGGCTTTGTCCATTCGCGGACGGATTTGTTTGGGTTTTCGCCGTAGAGGAGGTTCACCTGCTCAAAGCCGCCACCGTTGGTCTCCACGCGGTCGAAGCACCCCATCTTGATGATTGCGGGCGCTACCTTCAATAGTTGGTCAACCCTCGGCTGATATTTGCCGGAGGACTGCCACAAATCTCTGAAAACGAGATTAAATTTTACTTTTCTTCCCATTTTTTGAAGTTTGGAATCTGTTTTTTTGATGTTTTACAATTTAACGATTTTCTCCACGCGGCCTTTGCCGCCGGTGAGCTGCTCAACAGCTTTGTTGATAGCCTGCTGCACTGCGCCGTCCACAAGGGCTGCGGCGGCTGCGGGCTTGCTTGCTATCTGCTTGGGTTTCTCCTCTTCAGGGGCGAATTTGTTCACCATCTTTATCAGAAGGTTGCCGAACCCAATCACGAGCAACAGCACTGTGAATACTGTTGCGAGCCCTACGCCCATGAGCATCAGGGCGAAAGAAAGATTGTCTTCCATTTTTTATGATGTTTTTGTTGGTTTCAATAATGACTGCAAAATTATAAATTATTTTCTAATAATTATACAAATGTGATGTGAAATAATTATAATAAATAAAAAAAATCTCGGACACATAATAAATTTGGGTTGGGAACCAATCGTACCCAACCCAAATCTTAGTGTTTTCAGTTGCCTTGATACGCCACCTTTATATTTCTGATGTAAACAGGCTGTTCGGAGTAGAAGTTTTTAAAGTCTAAGAAACAGTCTCCTTCGACTGGTTCGTCAAAGAAAAACTCCCTCGTTTCCCATTCTGTGCCATACTGAATAGTTGTGTTTATGGGATAAGAGTACGAATTCCAATGCATAGACGCCTCTAACTCTCCTGCTTCGTCGCCCCTGATTTCCACAATGATAGAATAGTACTTTCCTTCGAGTGTCGGAATATCCTCGGCAACGCGATTGTTGTTGTCATCGAAGAGGATAAGTCCGTTTTCATAATCTAATTCATAGTTTGAAGCATGATCATAATACGGGTATTCGTCTAAAGTGGTGAAGTCTATTTCATATATAACATTGCCTGGTTTTATAGTTTTAATAGAATTCTTGTCAATGAATGTTACAGGTATTATTTCTTGATAGTCATCCTCTACGGCGAAAGAGCACGTGTCGTCTGAAGAACAATCACCGTTGATTATGACCTCCGTGTCGTCAATTGTTAATTTAATATCATCGAAGTAGTATTTATTAGAGTGTTTTAATTCGAATCCAATAACCCAGCCATTAGCCTTAAATTCGCCTGTTAGCTCGACAGTTTCCCATTCTGAACTAAACTGCAAATAATCTGTAACTTGACCTGTTTCGGGATAAGAATATGATGGTGTGATGTCGTAAGGTGCTCTATCAGTAGGTACGTATCCAATCTTTAGGTCGCTTTTAAATTCATCATCATAATCCGCTTTTACTTTCATCGAAAGCTTATACTTTTGTCCTTCGATGAAACCATGTGTGCAAAGATAAAAAACTACATAATCACATTCTCCTTTATCGACTACAATACAGCGGTCAACATCTGATGTCGGTTTGACAGGGGTGACAGAATTGAAAGGAGTATATATTCCCCTGTCGTACACCAACCTCACAGCCCCGCGCTTCCGTTCTTGGGTTGTCAGTCCTATATACCCAGATTCTAATCCCAATGAAATACAATTGAATGAAGAAGCAGGTGATGTCCAGTAGTTGAATTTTGTGGAGTAGGTTTCGTAATAAAATGTATTGTCACCCTCCATCGGCAGGAACACCGCGCCGGCGTTTTCCATTTGCGTCCATTCATCTTCGGAATAATTGCTGGATAATGTAAAACCATCCGTCATCGTCCAATCGTCGGGAAGCAATATGACACCTTCAAGTCCAGCAACATTAGCTACACCGTATTTATCTGCTGCATTTGGACGTTTATAAAACAAATAATTCCATTCATTGAAAGAGAGCATCGACCATTGATCCCCCATGACATATTGGTAGTTTGAGATTCCCTTCAGATCATAATTGACTTGATACCATTCACCAGAAGACCAAGAAAACTGTCCAAGCCATTCGTCGTTATAAGACTGTGGTACATCATACTGATGAGCCGCAAATTGCCAAATTGTGTTTGTGTTATTAGTTTGTAAATTTCCTTTGCTGAAATACACCTGCTTGTTATCTGCGACAGAGAATACTCCGGGAAGACAATTGTGCGGAGTCGGATAATCAATTTTATAAATACATACTCCATTTTCGTCTAATGTTTTTTCCAGATTCAAAATATCACTCTTCAACACCATGCCGTATGGAACGGCGTATAGTGTTGTATCTATGCTAATATAAGCATCGGAACTAAATGTTTTGTCTGATGACATTGAAAAATTTACTCCGCCAAAAGGCATTTCAAATTTCACAAAAATCGTTTTTTGCGTAAGTTCAATTGCCGAGGCATCAGTATTGTAGGTGAAATCCTCACACGCCCAATAGCTGTATCTGTTCAATCCTTCTGTATTCGATTCGACTCCCTTGACATCTATAAACGGTCTGCCGTCGTTGTAAAGATGTTGTGTCGAATCAGAATTTTTTAACGCGGCAGTGAGGTTCGTTGAAGCAGGAGTAAGTGTTTTGCCGAGTTTCACTTTCAGTTCACCGGAGAATGTAGCCTTGTCCTTGCCAATGCAGTCGTTGGAAGTTAGGATCGCCGGTCTCGCGAGGATTTTGGGATTGGTGATTTCGATGACATCACCTTCGTAGAAGGTTGTCTTCAGTTCCACTCCATTTATCTTGTCGGTCATCGGGGTGATGCCGACGGTAATTGAATATGGCACGGTTTGGTAATAAACAGCGTCCTCCTGTGGCGAGAGAGGCAGATATTCGTCTGTTTCGCGGCATGATGCAGCAAAAAGCATTACCGTCAATAATATGATAAAAACTTTTTTCATTGTTTGCGTTTGTTTTTAGTTATTTCCTTTGCAGTTTGTGCAGGTCGTTGGTGTGGTAGATAAACAATTTGCCAGAGGACATTTCGCTGTCGCCTTTCTTGTAGTCGTTCCAATCGTCATAGTCATGCCGCGCTAATGCAAATACATCGTATTCTCCATTCTGGTCGGGTGATATTACGCTTGGTATCACAGTGATCTCGTTGTAGTTGAGCAATATTTGTTCCTTGAATGTGCCATTGCTATCGTCCAGTAAGAAGATAGTCCCGCATCCTTCGTCATTATCATAATCTATTGCAACCGCGCCCGGAATAATAAGTGTGCCGTTATCTATGGTGATGTTTCCTAACAGACCGAATGTTTTGATTGTGTCGGATGTGTATATTTCATTGCCTGAGATATCAATCTTGGTTATCAGCCATTTAAAGATGTCCTGATTGTCAGATTCGTCGGATAGTGAAATGTCGCTTGTGATGATGTAAATGTTGCCGTCAACATATCTGATGTATTGAATTGGAAGGTCGCATTTGCCTGATTTGACAATGCTTCCATCATAATTGAGTATGTAATATTCGTTAAATTCGTTGTGTATGGTTGCGTATGGTACATGCCTAACCTGGAATGAACCATCGTCAAGTTCGATGCTTTTGTATTCCCCTTCTTTAGATGAAAATTCATTATCAAATTCGTTATATATAATGATTTTGTCTTCAAAAGTTACTGCATCTGTCGCAAAGAATCCATCTGCGGTTTCTATATCATATTCAAAGGCGTTGTAATCCTTGTTGGGAAACTCGTAATCGTAGTAATGCATGTATCTAAGTTTACATTTGGATTTTACGCCATTGTCGTTGTTCGAGACGACGGTATTGATTTCTGCAAATTTACCATTATCCATCATCGCGTACAGTTGATAGTCAAAACAATTGTTTTCTAAATTATAACTATCAATGATGTTGGATTCAACAATATAGTAATATACTGGTTGGACGTTGTTGTTTAATTTTAAATACAAACTACCAGTAGCTTCAGCATCTTTTGATTCTATTTTTGCGTAATACATTCCTGATGATTCATATAAGTATTTTAGCTCACAAGTGTTATAATCATCTATCATGCCTGATAAGGTATAATTGCCGTTTTTGTCTATTACTGCAATTGCACAATTGGTTTTTCCTTTTTCGTCGTAGTTTGTAGTCTTTACCAAAGCCGCCGCCCTGCCATCCGGTAGGGCAAATATTTCGCCAAGTTCAGCATCCAAGTCCAACGCCTTCACCGATTCCTCCATCGGGTCGGTATAGACGGTTTTGTCCTCGCAGGCAAGGATTGTTGTCACTATGATTATGGCTAATATGATTATTCTTAATAGTTTCATTATTGTATGGTTTTAGTATCCGTAATTGTATTTTGCTATTGTCTTGTATTGAAGGTTAACTTTTATGCCCACTTTTACCGAATATTCCAACATTTGGAAAATGTCGGGGACGTGGAAATGCTGGTAGAGCAGGTCGTTGTTGGAATATATTTTTTTCGGGTCGTTGTACGGTAGCATGTCGAACGATATACCGAGGTCGGCAAAGTAGGTCATGCGCCTGCGGTTGTATTTTATGCGGACGCCGCCAAGGATTGAGTAGTTGAAGCGGTTTTTGAGGTCAGTGCTTGACTGCATGTCGGGGACTTCTGTATATGTGCCGATGGCTTCCGTGTATGCGGTATATTCGGAATGGACGAGAAACTTCATCTGGGCACCAGCATATACGGACGGCACTACGATTTCGCGACTTAGAGGCAGAGCCGCTTCCACGTACAATGGTAACGCGAATACTATGCTCGTTTCGTTGTAGTGGAATGTGGCGATGTCGGTGCGTTTGATGGTGCGCTCGAGGTCGTAGGATATTATGGATGGCGCGAGGGATATGGAGACAATCTTGGATGGGCGGTACTCAAATCCCAATTGCACGGAAAAGCCCATTATATCGTATTCGGGCTTTCGGGCGTTGGCGTTGGTGTCGATGATGGTGCGTATGGTGTCGTGGAACGTCTCCACAGTATGTTTGCCAATGGCAGCCCACACAGAGAATTTAGGTCGTGTGTAGTAGTTTTTCAATACTTTCTTGAACAACACGGGGGCGTCTTTATCTTCATCGGGGTTGTAGAACGGGTCTTTTTTTAGGTATTGCTTGGCAAGACTGTCAGCCTCGCGGTCGTAGTCGAGCGACTTGTATGCTGAGATTGTGTATTTGAGGAGGTCATGGCTCTGCTCTTTTGTGAGGTGCGGCAGGTCGGCAATTTCCCGCGACAGTTGCAGTGCGTCGTGGAATTTGCCGGCGGAATACAGGGTGTGCAGCATGTTGAGCTGTATTGCGATGGTGTTCTCCTCAAAGTCGTCACCTAAGCTTTTTTCGCCCTCTATCGGGTCTGCCGTGACGTTTTTGAACAGCGACGAGCTTTGCAGCGTGTCAGTCTGCGCGGTGACGCTGGTGCAGGTCGCTGCGATGAGTATCGTGATTAATATGTGGATGTGTGTCTTCATTGTCGTTGTTGTGTTGATGGTCTGATTTTCAACTCTTACCTTATGCAATATCCGCCGATGAGTATGTCGTCCAACTGTTCCCTTTGTCCGCGCCATTCGGCGAGTGTGTTTTCGAATATGGCGGCCTGTTCCGAGGCTACCTTTGTCTTGGTGTTGATTTCTACAATAAGTTCCCGCAGGCGGCGGAATGTGAATTTTCTGTTGTCGCTGCCAAACTGGTCGGCGTATCCGTCGGAAAACATGTATATGTAGTCTCCGTGCTGGATGTCCACGTCGTGGTTCTCGAATGGCATAATCTTGGGAAATATTGCAATCGGGTTTTTAACCGCCTTGTATTCGGTGAGCGTTGTGCCGCGCACGTGATACATTCCGTTGTTGGCGCCTGCAAATTGCATTTTCATCGTCGAGAGGTTGAGTATGCACAGACCCATGTCCATGCCGTCCTTCTGCTCGAAGATGTTGTTGGTCTGTTTGAGGGTGCTTATCACCTTGCGGCGCATGTCTTCGAGAATTTGGGCGGGGTTGGTTTCTTCGTTGAACTCTACGCAGATTTCGTTGAGGAACGCCACGCCAAGCATGCTCATGAACGCTCCAGGCACGCCGTGCCCAGTACAATCTGCCACGGTGAATATTACGGTGTCGCCGATGCGCTTCATCCAATAGAAGTCGCCTGATACTATGTCCCTCGGACGCCAAAACAGGAATACGTCCTCGAATGATTCTTTCAGGATTTCTTTGGACGGAAGCACGGCGTTTTGGATGAGTTTGGCGTATTGTATGCTCGATGTGACGGCGTGGTGCTGTGACTCGATTTCGTTTTTGAGCTGCTGGATGTGCTGTCGCTCCTTCTCTATTGATACGCTCATGTTCCATAGCAGCTTGTTGCGCTCTGTGAGTTCCTGCTGCTTTATTTCGAGTTTTTTGTATTCGGCGGCAATCGTTTCCTCGTTCTGCTCCGAAACCACTGTTTTGTGCACGCGAATTGCATGGGGCTCGGCGAGTTTCTGGATTTCGGAATTGATGGTGCTGAGGCGGCGGATTTCGCTCTCGTTTTCACGCAGGAGTCCGCTGTAATGCTGCTCGTAGTGACGGGCAGTCTTCACTTCAAACTTCCGGCGGCTGAGCACAAAGTATGCCGTTGCCGCTGCGAGTGCCAGCGCGATGATAAGTAGTATTATTTCGAGGGTGGTCAGTGTCATGTTTTCAGTGCTTTATGTCGTTTATTGTTCTGAAAAGTCGCGGCCCATTATCAAGTCCCATTCCGACTGCGAGAGCGGTGCTATGTTCATCGTGGAGAGTGCGGTGGCGTATGTGGCTGGGTTCGTGTCCCAATGGAATAGCACACCGCCGTCGGTGAGGGCAAAAAGGACGCCTTTATTATTGAATGCCAGAGCTATCACTCTTTTGTTGTCGAGGCTGTGCTCTTCTATGACGAGCGGCTTTTCGTTGAAGTCGTTGGTATTGATGAGCGAAATTCTCTTGTCTGCCGACGCTACCGCGAGGATGCCCGTATTGGGGTCGTAGGCAATGTTATCGAGTTTGGAGTGTGCTACAGTCCTCTTGTCGCCCTTTGTGTCGTTTTTGAGGTTTATGAATTGGATGTCGCCCCCGCTGTAACATATTGCAAGCAAATCCTTGTCGGGTATTGCCGCCATCTTGAAGGCGTTTTCTCCTTTTGCAGGCGGCAGAATTGTCTTCTTGTCGTTGGACTTGTGGTTCCATTTTGTAAGGCTTCCGTCGTGCGACAGTACATAAACATTGTCGTTGTTATGGAAATATACGTCGGATGGCTTGCCGTCAAAAGTGCATCTTGACACAGGCGTGTTGCCAGAGAGTGGCATTATTATGACTTCTCCAGTGTTGTAGGCGATGGCGCAGAGATTGCCGTCGGGCGATAGAGAAGCCGCCTTGATGTAGCCGTTTTCTGCAATTGGGTACATATTTTTGGTCTGTAGGTCAGCGAGGTACGACTTGCGGTCTTTGGTGGAATACGCTATCAGGGTAGGTGTTACGAATTTTATGACCTCCAATGGTACTTTGCTTTCAAAATCCCTACCAAAAGGTAATATTAGGGCAAGGTTACCGTTGTCGGCAATCTTGTATTTCAAGATTGTACCGTCGTCGAGCATTATAATGATGCGACCTGTATTGTCAATAGAGAATGTCTGTTTTTCGATTTTGTCTCCCAATTGAGATGGCTTGACGATTCTGTTTTGTTCCAAGGCGTAGAGCATCGCGTCGTATAGGTCGGCGTTTTTCGGGGAGCCGCCAGCCTTTTGGTTCATCTCCCAGGCTGTCTTGGCAAGGCGGAGGTTGAGCGTCTTGTCCTCGTATTGGTTTTTAGCCTTCATCGCGAGGGCGTTGCAGAGCGCTTCATAGTATCGTTGCAAAGCCAGATCGTTGGCTTTCACGGCGTTCTGTCGTTCCCTTTGGGCGGTGTCGCTCTGCGCTTTGGCGATGCGTTCGTTATACTCAGCGTTTTTTTGTGCTAATTGTGCCTGAAAGAGTGCTTTTTGGGCTTCATTACGCGCGCTGTCGGCGTCGCGTCGTGCCGCAACTGCCGCCCTTCGTGCATTTTCTGCCACTGTGAGCGCACTGTCGGATTCGTCTTTGGCTTTCTGCGTATCCCTCAACAATATTTTGACAGAATCACGCTGTTTTTGAGCCTCCTTCTCGGCGTTGATTGCATTGTCTTTCTGGAGGTCGGCCTCCTGCCTCTGCCTATCAGCCTCCTTTTGTTCATTTCGCGCCCAAAGTGCAAATATCGACAGTCCCGCTATGAACACAAGCAATGCGGCGATGGCGATTGCGATTTTGCGGCGGCGGGACTTTTCCTGCTCCTGCAATGCGTCGCGGCTCTCCTGCATATAGGCGTCGCATTTTTCCATGCGTGTGGCTGCGGAGTGATGTCTCTCATTATAAGGACGTTGGGAGTTGTCGTTCTTGAGAATCCAATAGAGGTTAGGTTTGCAGCGGTCGTACCAATTGGAGAATATGGCGTAGTTGCCCGCGCCGAGTAGAAATTCGGGGCTGCGGCCGTTGTCGAGCCAACGTTGCATTTGTGCGCTAAAATCGTTGTACTCCTTGAGGTTTTCGAGTTCCTCGCGGTCCCAGTCGGCGAGCATCTTCCAGTTTCGTATCAACGCCTCGTGCGTCACATCCAATGTCGTGTCACCGCTAAGATATTGAGTATTAATGTCTTCCTTGACTATAAAGGGCTGCAACAATGTATTGTCGTCAGACCTGAAAATATTGAGGACGGCGCAGACTGTGGCGTCGGTGATGTGTGGCTTGTTGATGATGCCCGTAATTTCGTTGAGCGTACAACGGCTGCGCACGAGTCGGTTGTCGTCGATTTTTGTGAGGGTCTTGAAGGCGGTCTCTATTATCTGCTTGGATTCGTCGGGGGTGATGGTCTTGTCCGCCCAGTCGGCGTTTTGCATGTAATAGTCGAATGCCGATTCGTAGAGCGTGCCGGCATGGGCGTTGAGGACGTTGTTGAGGTCGGGCTTTTCGTAATATTTTTTCTGATAGTCAGGCAACAACGCAAACCAGCGGTTGAATTCCTGACGCTCCGAGTCGCTGAGCAAATCCTTTGAGATGCCCGCTATTTTTGCAAGGTGGATTAGGTCGAGGGTTTCGGAGCCGTTGTTGGCGGTTTTCCACAACAGGTTCAATGCGTGCTGCAATACTGGCAACTGGTCGAAACCTGAATTGAGGTTGTTGCTCAAAACTTCCGAAAGCCTTGAAGATACGCTTCCGCCCGCCATGACCGCCGGCTGCTCGATTACTTGGAGTATTTCGGAGCGTTTCAACTGTGGCACAAAGAACTGGCTGAATGCGATAAATTCGGGCAAATCCTTGAAGACGGTGCATTGCGAGATGTAGTCGCTCCTCATCGTAAAAATCACATATACAGGCAGTTGCTCGGAGATGGAGATTCTTATTGTTTCCAGTAGGAGGTTTACGGTGGTGTAGGCGTCGTTGCTTGGCGTGCCGTTGTTGAAATTCTCGTTCATGGTGAAAATCTCCTCAAACTGGTCGGCTATTATCAGAAGGTTTTTGCCACGGTTTGCGGCGTTTTTGCCGTCCTTGACATAAAAACCAGACTCCTTGTAGGTTTTCACCAATGCCTTGAAACCGCGACGGAGTTTTACGAGAGTGTCGTCGTATGGCACTTGAAGTTGTTCTGAGAGGTTTTTAACAAGACTTTCGAGGGGATTGCGCTGCGGCTTGAAGTCGCAGACTATCCAGCTGTTGAATTCAGCCTTTGAAAAACCCGCCCTGATGTATGGCACAACGCCGGCATACACCATCGACGACTTGCCGTCGCCCGACGCACCAGTTATGAAAGCCATCTTGTTGCGTTCCAACATTTTGACTATCTGACGGATGTGCAAATCGCGCCCTTTGAAGAAGATGGATTCTTCTTCGGTGAATGGCCTCAGGCCAGGATATGGACAGATGGTGTTGTTCATTTTTGATTTTTCTTATCCAAAAATACTTTTATGTCAAGTGGAATTCTAAGTTGTTCATCGACAGTACATTCCATGATGCCTTTGAAAGCCTTGATGTCGTCTTCCTTGGCGTGTTCACTGTTGGCGGTGACGAGGAGCGGCGTCTTTGAACTGTTGCCGCCGGTGTCCTTCCAAATCTGACGCGCAAACGGCACAGCCCAGTCGCCCGCGTAGTTGTAATACACGACGCCAATTTGGCTGTCGGCGAGTTGGTCGGAAATGTAGGAGTTGTAATCCACGTCGCTCGACATGCTGATGCCGAGTTTGTTGACCTTCTGGAAGTCTTTGAGCATGTTGTAAATGCCGTTGGCGGTGTCGCTGTCGAGATCGTTGTAAAGGAAAAAAATGTCGGTAGGTTCGTGCTGCTGGCTCTGTGACTCTTTGACGTTCATTATGTTACGGATGTCCTCAACGAAGATTATCGGCGATGGCTTGTCGGTGTAAAAAGTGTTTTCCACTACATCGCGGCGGATGCTGTTAATGTACGAATTGGTGGAATTGATGGTGGACACTGGATTCCATACAAACATCTTGAACTCCTTGTTGCACTTGCTTTTGGCTGTGCGAAACTGCACGCCCGCCATTGTGTCGTAGCCGTCGCCGTCCGGCGTGTAAATGTCGGTCTTGCCGAGGACATGCACGCTGCAATCCGACGCCAGCACAGCCGCTTCCACAGACTCTGCCTTGTAGTCGTTGCCGTCGATGATTTCGATGCTGGCGTTGTCGAGCACGTATTTGAGTTCCTCCCGTGTGTCGTCCATGTCGGGCGACGCAGCGGCAAGAAACACCGTGAACTTCCTGTTGTAGAGGGTTATAACCATAATAAATGTCTTGTCACTAATTGTGCAGAGTGTCGATGAACCACTCCATGAATTTTTTTGCAAATATAATACAAAAAAGGTTAAAAAACGTAATGTCGTGGATATTTTTTTACTCTAATTTGGTATTTATTTGCACAAACATAAAATCGCCACGCCCGCAAGGATGCCGCAGAGGATATATGCCTTCTGTTTGATGTGCTGTTCATGGAAGAGCAGAGCACCTGCGAGGAATGATATAATGACGTTGCTGCGGCGGATGAGTGACACGATGCCTATCATTGCGCCGTCGCTGCTGAGTCCCATGTAATAGAGGAAGTCGGCGACAGTCAGAAATAAGCCTATCAATGGTATGGTCGCCTTATATTTAAAAGGTGTGGTCTTCTTGCGCGTCGGATACCAGAATATGAGCATCATTATCAATGCGAGGAAGAACTGATACAATGAAAACCAAGCCTGCACTTCCATCCTGTCGAGCATGACGGTGCGGAGTAGGTATTTGTCGTACAATGCTGATATTGAGCCTATTAAAGTGCCGCTTATGAGCATGTAGGCGAAGATGTTATGGCGGAAATGAATGCCTTCCTTGCGTCCGTAGGTGGCGTAGAGGAACAGGCAGACGAGTATCACTGACGCGCCGAGCCATTGATAGGCGTTGAGCCTTTCGCCAAGCACGACGACCGCGCCGAGTAGCGTCCATGCGGGCGCACTCGACCTCACAGGCCCCACGATGGAGATTGGAAGGTGCTTCATGGCGTAGAAGTTACAAATCCACGACGCCTGTACGATGAAGGTTTTGAGGATGATGTAGAGTTGGTTTTTCAAGCACGTGCCGCCAACGGCGAATGGTGTGTTTGCCAAGATGCCCGTCCCAAACGCCGAATCTATCAGCATCGGCAGCATCAGGACAAGCGATGTGCCGGACGAAATGAGCATTACTACAAGAACGGCGTTTTCTTTGACCGACTGTTTTTTACATACATCATATACGCCTAAGAATATGGCGGAAAAAATTACTGGCAGTATCCACATTTTGGGATTCGTTGTATGTCTCTATCTATCAGTTTTTTATGTTTTTAGGTTCGATGACTGGGCGAATTGGTTCGCCGTAGAAGCGGTCTGCACTGCCAATCCAATAGCCTGTGGCGTATTGTGTGAGTTCGTAGGCGTGTTCAGGGACATTTACGGAGATGCTTGATGTCCATAGGCAGCCGTTCTCCATATACATTATCCGTTTCTTATCCCTGATGCTTCCGCAGGCGGGCAGAAGGATTGAGTTGCCGCTTGGCCCTGTGACCTTGTGGTAGTTTGCGCTTTCGCCGTTGACCCATTCCCATGTGCATCTTTCGCGGAGTTCAGTAACCTCTTTTTCTTCAGGCATACGCCATCCATTGCCCCATAGTTGTACTGCGGCGTCGTCTTCGGGCAAGAGTGTGAAGAGCGAGTCGATGAGGTCGTTGCTGCCTGCGCCTTTCTTGTGGTTGTATTTTGTGAGCAGTGCGTTTTTGTCGCGGTAGATGTAGTTGTCCCAGTTGAAAACTGTCTTGGGCGTTGTTTCGCCCCATGCAAAGTAGTCGCCGGACATGAGCGGATGGGAGGCGTTGATGTTACAAGTGCTCCATAGCACGCTCAGACCAAGGTCAACGTATGAATGGTCGGCGTATGTGCCGGTTTGGTCGTATGGAACGTTCCAAATGTCGCTGTTTTTGTTGATTTCGCCAGTGTTGAAGCTTGTTATGCCGTCCTCTTCGCAGGACATAAGACATACGGCGGCGATAATCATTGTGATATATGTCAGAATTCTTTTCATCGTTGTGTGTTTTATGATTAGACGGTGCAATTTTAATAATTTTTGGGCAAATTACCAACTTTTTTTGAAAAGTTTTGCATAATAAAAAAAACTCAGAACCAAAATGCTCAATTTTGGTCCTGAGTGAGTCTATTGTTTTAGAAGTGTCATTTTTTAAGAAAAGTAGCCATTGTTTTATTCCATATAACGAAATTATTTCAAAAATGTTTCGTTTTTGTTAATTTATTTTTAATTTTTTTTCTCCGCCATGATGATTTTTTCCACCTGAGGGCGTACATCGTCCAAGTTTTCATTGATAATCTGATACTTACAATAATCGGCGATTTTTTCGTCTGGCATTTGGTTTTTGATGCGAGCCATGACCTGTTCGCGTGTGGCGTTGTCGCGGCTCATCACTCGTGAGATGCGGGTTTCGAGCGGGGCTGTCACGTGGACGCAAAAGTCGGCTGTGCGATAGAATCCGCTTTGGATGAGTATTGCGCTTTCCATGAGGATGAGCGGCAGATGTCTGTTCATGGAGGAGAAGTCATGGAAGGCTTCACGCACTAACGGGTGTATCAGCGCGTTCAGGTCTTCGAGAAGTTTGGGGTCGTTGAACACGATGGAGGCAACCCTGCGGCGGTCGAGGCGGTCGTCTGTGTAGATGTCGTCGCCGAACATCTGTTTCATGCCGTTTATGGCGCGAGGGTCGGTGTCCTGAATTTTTTTGGCTATGTCGTCACAACTGAAAACCGGCACTCCGAGTTGTTTGAAAATTTGGGAGACTGTGGTTTTTCCACTGCCGATTCCGCCGGTCAGTCCTATTGTTTTCATGGCTGGTATGTTTTTTTCTCGATGATGTATTCCACTGTTTCCGGGGAGATTGTGATGTTTGTGACGCCCATGTCTTCCGGTTTTTTTGTTATCCTGACGGTCAGGAATTGTGGTCTGTTAAAGCCGAGCAGGTCGTTGAAGTCAATTTCGGCGGCGAACATTTCACGCGTGATTTTGTTGTAGTTAGACCAGCCGACATTGAAGCGGATTGTGGCTTTCTGTGAGAAAAACCTGAGTGTCACAGTGTCGGGGACGTTGACAGTGCGAATCGGGACTTCAACTGCGTTCTCTGTGAATTTTTCAACGTTTATCGAGGCGTCTGTTGACGTGAGCGGGCAGTCGATTCCGTCGGGTATCAAGAACCTCACTTTTTGAACCGTTGATTCTTTGAGGTTGTTGAGGACGAGTCTTTCAGTGTTTATGGCAGTTATTGTGTCGATGATGAGTGCCGGTCCGCCGATTGTTATGCTGTCGGGCTGGAGTTGTGGAGCGCTGGCAAGCCTGTATTGTTTCTCGCATGAGATGTCATAGTCAAGTTTTACAGGTACTTTTATGTGGCTCATGATGCCGAAGTCGAGTTTGATAGTGTCGGGTTTCAGTGATTTGAACTTGTAGTTGTCGGGGATTTGAGCCTCGACTTGCGTCTTGATGTCGTCGTCTGTGACAAATTTCAGGGTCGAGTCGGATTCGGGGAATGTCCTGATGTCGAGTTTTGAGAGGTCGATCCTTATGGGAGAATAGTCTCCACGGTGTGCAAGCAGTACGCCGCCGCGAGCCGATATGGTTATGCGTAGCATGTCGGTCGTGATGCCAGGGACAAGCATGCTGTTGTTTGGCAGTCCGTAGTATTCAACCTTGAAGTTCGCCTCGGTCGTTATCGTGCTGCTAATCTTGTTAATGAACCAGAACGTCAGCGCAATCACCGTCATCACAAGGTATGTGAGGGTGTTTTTGTTGAATCGCTTGCGTTTTAGTCTGTAAAGGAATGCCTTTGTCCTGCGGAGTATGGTCTTTTTTTCTGCCATTTTGCGCTATCTGTATTTTTGGAGCATGTTTTTGGCTTCGTATTGACGTTTTGAGATTGCGGTGTTCCAGTCGTCGTGAGCACCTTTGCGGTTTCCTGACTGGTATTTTGCAAGCCCGCGCCAGATGTAAATGTCCGAGAGCGTCGGCTCAATGTCTAAAGCCGCGTTCAGGTCGCTGATGGCGTAGTCGTTCATTTCCGACTTGCAATATGCAATTCCACGTAGCCTGTAGAATTGAGCGTCGTGTTTTATGACTGTGTTTATGACGCGGAGCGCGTCTGTAGTGTTGTTGTCTGCAATGTGGATTTCAGCGGCGAGGAGTTTTGCAGAGTCGCTTTCGGGCGCGGCGTCGAGCATTATGGAGGCATAATGTGAGGCGTTTCCATAGTCCTTTGCGCGGAGGTATGATTGGGCGGCAGAGTAGAGGATTTGCATCGGCGGCTCGTCGTTGCTCTTGACGGCTTTTGAATAACATTCGGCGGCTTTTCCATACTTGCCTAACGCGGAGAGGACGTCGCCTTTGAGTTTGAGGTATTGTGTTTCGAGCGGACGGCGTTTGAGAGCCTCGTCGATGTCGTAGAGTGCGGATTTCGGGTTTCCATCGTTGAAATAGTTGAGCGCACGGAGATAGTGGGCGTAGTGGGATGATGGAGACTTTGCTATAATCTTGTTGAGGGTGGGGTAGGCGAGGGCGCTCCTGCCATTGTTGACAAGATATTCGGCATACTGGAGTTCGTCATCGCTGCCGCCGTTTTGGGCGGAGGCTGTGAGCGATGCAAAGATTGCCATGAATATTATAAGGTGTGTTATGGTCTTCATTTTCAGTTTGCTTTTGACTTTTTGGTGAATACGGTGATGTATCCGCTGAGTTCGCGGTCTTCGAGGCCTGTCAGCCGTCGTTCATATACCACGCATCGGTAATAATATACTCCGTCCGGCACTGCAGAGCCATTGTTCTGGTCTTTGCCGTCCCAGTTGATGTCTGGGTCTGTAGTTTCATAAACCACTTTGCCCCAGCGGTTTGTGATTGTCATTTCGATGTGGTCGATGAACTGGTATGGAAGCGGATGGTATAGGTCGTTTTTGCCGTCGCCGTTTGGAGTGAACACGTTTGGCAGGCGGTAGTATTCACACATGTCCACACAAGCCTTTGGCGATGGCAGGCCTTCGTTTCCGGCGGAGTCGCGGGCTGCAACAGCGTAGCATCCGGCAAGTCCGTTTGTGGGATAGTGCTTGTATTCAATGACTTCGGGCTCGGCTTCATCAATTTTCGTGAGCATGCCGTCCATGGTCTCTGAATAGAGTATGTAGTATTTTGCGATTCCAAGTCCGCCACACACTGTGTCGGGATGCCATGAGAGGAAGTTGAAACCTTCGTCACATTTCGACACGACTTCCATGTCCACGCATGGCGCGATTGTGTCGAGCGGGGTTGTGTAGGCTTCCTGCGACCAGTTTTCAATATGTGTGGGCAGCCCTGGTGCGGAATAGTATCCAATGGTCTTTATCTTGTAGCCATATTCTTTGCCGTTCACAAGGTTGTAGTCGGTGTAGGTCGGTTTGTCAGTTTCGCCGACTTTCTTGAACTCGTCGCTGTCGGGGTCTTTGCGGTAAATTTCAAACTGGTCGTTTTTCCACGGCGTGTTTGCGTCGTATGCAATTGTAACGCGGCGGTCGGATGGCGTGAGGTTTATGAAAACTGTGGAAGCCTTCGCGGACGCGCCGTTGTCGCGGATGTTGTTTGTTTTCGGGTCTGTGTAGAAGAACGTGAGTTGGTATTCGGAACTGTGGTTCTTGGTGTCGATGTTCTTGTTTGTAGTCGTCGTGTCCTCCAAGGCTTCTTCAGTGGGCACCATGATGTCCGGGGTCTTGTTTACGCCTTCGTCTTTGTTGTCGGCGATTTGGAGGTGGTATTTGAACGGCGGCACCATCAGGAGCGGGTCGATTGGCTGTAATGGAGTTGTCCATGCAACATACACTTCGCCCGTGTTTTCGTCTGTGGAGAGTACCGAGGCGTTTGTTATGGCAATCATGCCCCTCACGAGGACTTCATGTTTGGGCGGTGAGGGCTGGCTTTCTGCACCGTCGGCGAATGTGGATGTGATGCGGTAGGTATATACAAAGCCGCTTGGAAGGCCTTTGCCGCCGTCGCTGTCCACATACGTCGTGAGTTTGCCGTCGTGGATTTCAGCGATGAGATGGTAGCCCGAGCCTTCGCGGATGCCGGTCTCGCATACTCCCGGTTCATATTCTTCGAGAGTCTTGTCCTTGCGGTAAATCTTGTAGCCGGTCGCCTTTTCATTCCCGCCGTTGTCCCATTCAAGTTTTATTTCCGTGTTGTTGGGCGTGATTTTGGTAATGTTGGGGTGTGGGGCGATGACCCTGATGTTGATTGTTTTGTATGCGGTGAGCGGCACTTTCCAGTCGTCGTCATACACCTTTATTAATAGTTCGTATGGAAGACGGCGGACGTGGCTCTGGTTTGTCTGCCATGAAAACCTGCCTACGGGCGTATGTGTCCATTTTTTCACTTCCGTAAACTTTGCAGGTGAATTGACGAGCGTGAGCGGTCCGCCCGATGCCGTCATTTTCATCATGTCATGGTCGGGGTCGGATGCGGTAACATTGAACTCCAACAGTTCGCCGGCGATGACGCAATGGTTGCCGGTGTTGTCGATGATTGGAGTGTGGTTGTCGGTGTCGATGACGTCAACCTGAATGTCCCTCAAAACCTGTCCAATCTTAACGCCGTTCCTCCATTCTTCAATCCACATCGCAACGTTGTAGGTGCCAATTTGCGTGGGGCGCTCCCACACAAAGTCGCCTGTGATGGGGTTGACGTAGATAGAATCGCTCACGGGCGGCAGTGTGTAGCCCACAATCTCCTGCGCATCCTGTTGGAGGCAGGTGGCGATGCGGTATGAAAGACTGTCGCCGTCGGGGTCGAATGCACCCGGGTTGTGGACGAAGGTCTTGTTAAGCGCGGCTTTGTCCATCGGAGCATTCAGGAGGATTGGAGAGCTGTTATTGCCGATTGTGGCGTCGATTTTCAGCGTTGTTTTTATTGCAAACACCACATTTACGGAGTTAGGGATGTTTGTCACGCCGTCATTTCGGTTTGGGTCTTCCATGTAAAGCACGTAAGTGCCAGGACCGGAGAAGGTGTGCTCGCCATAATAGACGTTTTTCTTTAAGTATGTGAACGACAGCGCGTTAATCTCGTCCAAGAGAGTGCCTTTGCCGTCCCTCTTGACAGTTATTTTTCCTGTTCCGTCGCCACAATCCACCTCAAGTTCGTCCCTGTCCGCCTCCGTAAGCGTGTAGCAATACGTATAGACGATGATTTGATAGCGGTAGCCGGATATGTGTTTATATATGATTTCGCCCGCCCTGTTGTGGGTGGCGGATGCTTTGCCGACCGAAAAAATGGCGATACAGCATAGCAAAAATATGATTTTGGGTATGATTCTCATTTTTTCTAAAAAAAAGTCTTCATATAATTTCCGCAAAAGTAATGAATTTTTTAATTTTATGCCGAATTTTAATCAATTTTTTGAATTAGAGAAAAAATTGCTATGTCAGATACCACCAACAGCATACTGTACAGCGAGCTCGGGGGCGACGATTTGAGTTTCGTCTATCTCGGAAAGTTTGACAATTCGGTGCTTGGATTTGCGACTGAGATACTCAAAGGGCATCTTTCAAAGACCGTGGAGTCGGAAGGCAAGAAAAACAAGCTCTCATTCCTGATGATTGAGAGTTTCCAGAATATCTTGAGGTATGGGCTTGCCGGACGCGCCGCAGAGATGACCTCCGGCGAGGTGTTCATCGTGCGCAAACATAAGGGCAGCTATTACATCACCACTGGAAACTACGTGGAGAACGTCAACATCGGCCCCATGAGGGAGAAGTTGGAACGTGTGAACTCGCTATCGCCTGAGGATTTGAAGAAACTTTTTATGATGACGCTTCAGAATAAGAAGATTTCAAAACAGGGCGGCGCAGGCCTCGGTTTCATGGAGATGGTTCGCAAGACCAAGGAAAAACTTGACTTCGATTTTGTCGATGTGGACGGTGAAAGGTCGTTCTTCTACTTCCAACTCCGCCTAAAGGACAATCCCGAGGACGATTCGCCCGCGCTGTCCATATCGTCAGCAAAGAGCATAAAGAAGTTGATGGAGCAGAATGGAAGGTTCATCGCCTTGAAGGGTGATTTCCGTCAGTCTGCTATCAATCCCATACTCTCCATGGCTGAAAACAACATCAGCGCGGAAAGCCTTCGCACGCAGCGCAGTGTGTATCACATTCTCGTCGAAATGCTCCAGAACATCGCCCGCCACGCTTCACAGACCGAGGACGGACGCAGGGAAGGCATGTTTTCGATGGGATATGATAACGGCTCGTTTGTGGTCAGCGCGTCCAATGGCATCTGTCCCGCCGACGCTGAAAGGCTTTTGGAGTATGTCGGACGGCTAAATGCAATGACACGCGAACAATTAGACGATTATTATAAACGTGTTCTTCGAGAAGGGCACGACGATGCAACTATATCATCAGGCCTCGGACTCATAGACGTCGCCCGCGACAGCATCGGCGGAATCGACTGCAATGTCGATGGGGACGGCGAGGTACGATTATTGTCTATGACAGCAAAATTGTAATTATTATTTCATTAACATGGATACTCTTAGAAAGATTTATAGAGCAAAGTCGGATTTTTATCCGAGAATGGTTTTCGACAAGGAAAATGCTTCATTCTTGATTGAAGGGCGGTCGCTGCCGGAAGATTCGGATGCGGTTTATTCGCCTGTGCTTGAATGGCTTGACGACTATTCAAAGCAGCCAAACGATGAGACGAAGATGGTTTTCAATCTTGAATACTACAATTCCGCTTCATTGCGCAAGTTTGCGGACATCCTCAAAAAACTCAAGGAGATTGGCGACGTGACCGGCACAAAAGTGTCCGCCGTATGGTATTATGAGGACGGCGACGAGTCGAGTGTTGAAAACGCCGAAGACCTCATGTCCTCCATTGGTATAGATATGGAAATCAAGGTGGTTGGAGAATAGTTTTGGATAACACTTTTTAATATGATAGGAAATGGCTGCCGTTAGGCGTGTTTTGTTCTATTTATGCCATTTCCTGTCATTTTTTTTGATATATATTATCTGTATTGCTGACTAAAATTAGTTTTGTATTCTGAAATTTTCATTCTTCTTGGATAAACATTCCAAACGATATAATTTTGCAATCGAAAAGAAAATGAATATTAAAACTAAATAAAAATGTCAGTAAATTTAAGCAATTCTAATGTTGCGGTGCGCGAAACGAGGATTGGGTCAATTACCGGTTACATCGGTTCGCTGAAAGATTTGGCAGAAAAATCTGAGTGCGGAACTCTCAAAGGTTGCGCAAGATGTTTCTCACAATCAAGCACTTGTCTTTCGCTTTGCGGACTATCGCAACTTGCAGGCATCAGGGACGTGGCAATCATCCATCACGGTCCTTCGGGCTGTTCGGTAACGAGTAGCAACAGTTACTATATGTCGAAA
>JAGCRY010000167.1 GCA_017964465.1 Bacteroidales bacterium
AGGGGTTGAAATACACGCATCTACTCAATTAAATATCAGCAATATAGAGGCGGTCAAGTTTTATGCGCAATTTTGCGACGTTGTGGTTTTGGCGCGGGAATGTAGTCTCGACAAGGTGCGCCGCATTCACGATGAAATCATCGCGCAAGACATTCGCGGACCCAAAGGCGAACTCGTTAGATTGGAAATGTTTGTGCACGGCGCGTTGTGCGTGGCTACGTCGGGCAAATGTTACCTTTCATTGCACCAAATGAACAGTAGCGCAAACCGTGGTTCGTGTCTGCAAATTTGTCGTCGCGGATACGAAGTTACTGACCTCGAAACCGGCGAAAAACTCGCCATCGAAAACGAGTACATTATGTCGCCCAAAGACCTGTGTACCATTGAGTTTCTCGACCAAATCCTTGACGCCGGCGTAGAAGTCCTCAAAATAGAAGGTCGCGCCCGTCCGCCGGAGTACGTGACGCTCACAACTCAAATTTACCGCAATGCTGTTGCCGAAATTCAGGCGCACACCTACACGCCCGAACGCGCCGCCGCCGACAAGGAACGCCTGCGCGAGGTTTTCAACCGCGATTTTTGGAATGGATATTATCTCGGTCAACGCCTCGGCGAATGGACCAATCATCCCGGCAACCGCGCAAAATTCCACAAGGAGTTTATAGGCACTGTCAACAATTTTTACTCGCGGCTGTCGGTTGCGGAGGTCTATCTCAATACCGGCGCGTTGAATGTTGGCGACACGGTGATTTTCATCGGTCAGACAACAGGAGCGTTGGAGGTCACTGTATCAGAATTGAGGCTCGACCTTTCGCCGGTAGAAGGCGTCAAGAAGGGCGATGTATTCTCTATGCCTGTGCCTGAGGTGGTACGGAGAGGGGATAAGGTGTATAGGAAGGTGGAGAATTAAAAATAAAATTCCGTCAGAAACTGTCGAAATCTATGTTTTTTAGGTAGATTTCGACAGTTTCTGACGGGAAAATTTTGGTTATATAATTGAATATTACGGCATTATCGGATAATGAACTTCTTCATAATCCGCCACCAAATCCGAAATCAAATCGAGTTCGATAAATTGTCCTTCTCATAATCAAGCACTTGCACCATTTAGAGGGGTTACCCACCCCCTTGATTACACACCATTTCGAGGTTTTCTGTGCAAAAATTGAAGAAAACAAAAAAAAACAATAATATTTAAGATTTTTCTTTCTGAATTTGTATAGTTTTTTTATTCAACAGCAAATATGCAAATGTATTCTATTCAAGGATTTTTTCAATATTAGTATCTGTAAATGTACGCCATATCTCAAGTTTTACCATCTTGTAGACATCGAATAATTGGGCTACATACTCGATTTCGAAAACAAGACGGAGGTCTTTTTTGTCTTCGTTCTCCTGTCCTTCCTTGCGGCAACCAAGTCGAGCAATCTTGATATAATAGAGATCACGAATACCTTTGCCTGAAAGATATGGCATGAAGTAGTAAAGTTTGTTTAGCGCAACAGTGGTAGGAAACCTTTTACCAGTATAGTAGATTTTTGCCGAACCATCAAGATACTGTTCCAAATTATCTTTCTTAACATTACAGATAAGAAGATTCTTCGAAATATCTATTGGTTGTCGCAGATGAAATGGAGCTGTTTTGTATTCAATAGAAATAGTTTCACGAATCATACTGTTCTGAGTTATAGGCTCAAATGCGTATTGTTCGAAAAGGTTTAGGAAGTTGAGCTGTTTTATGTGAACTTGATTTGATGGGGTTGGGTGAGAAATAGGTGTGTTATCTTTCCTATTCTTGTCAAAAATGTAATACAGAAATTCGCCACCGCCATGCCAGTTTACATTCTCTGAAATACCTCCTTGTTCGCCTGCAATTACCTTGTTTAAACGCCGAACAACAAGGTCGCTCATCTGCTCGCCTATTTCGATGCCAATATAGTGTCGATTCAGTTTCTGAGCTGTAGCCATAGTTGTTCCGGATCCAGCAAAGCAATCAAGCACGTATTCTTCCTTATTGCTAGCAATTTCAATAATCTGCTTTATCAATTCTTCAGGCTTAGGTGTGTCAAATACATTCGTTATTTCTGGAAATAATGAAAGTAAATGTTTTTTCGCGCTATCTGTGGTACCATAGTTTTCTCCCGCCCATATGGTTTCCGGAGTCAATCCAATTTTAGCATTCGCAAGGAATTTCTTGATACGCGGTGTGTTCCTACCCTCTAAACCGAACCAGATATTTCCCTCCGCAATCTCTCGCAGCATTTTCTCCTGATTATATGCCCAACATCTTCCTTTGGGAGGATTAAACTCAACTCCGGCTGGTGAAATGATAGTGTAGAACTGACTTGCTACGGCATGACCTGCTTGGACGCTTGCCGAAACGGATTGCCAAGGACCGCGTGGGTCGTTATCAGGATTCTTATATTTACTATCAATAAAATCCTTACCTACAGGAATTAAGTTGCGTGACTTCTTGAACGTCCTAATGTCTTTTGCGTACACAAGCACATACTCATGATTACAGGAGAAAACAGCACGATTCTCACGAGTTTTTCTCTGCTGCCAAATAATCGTGCTTGCAAAGTTATCGCGACCAAAAATTTTATCGGCTTCTACTTTAAGATAAGCCATTTCCTTGTCGTCAATGGAAATCCAAATGCTACCATCTTTCTTAAGCAACATCTTTAGCCATGACAATACATTCCTCATGTCTTTTAACCATGCGGATGTGGTAGTATTGTCGTTATAATAATGATAGGAATCACCATTGTTATACGGAGGGTCAATGTAGATACACTTTATTTTTCCCCTGTATGAAGACACCAATTCTGGGAGGATTGCTTTATTATCTCCTTTGATTAGGATGTTCTTGCAATCATCTCCTCCAACAGAGTTTTGTTGGTCAACGGTGAATTTTATATTATCGCTTAACCTCACTTGTTTTAATCTTGAATGTTATTTGTACAGATAATTAATAGTTCAGCCTCGTCTGATGCTTCTAAAAAATGCTCCGAAGAATTTAGTTTGTTATGCTTAAAACTTCCTGCAGAAACGGTTTCCACATTATCGAAATATTCTTCAGCTATCGAAAGAAGTTGCCGCATGGTCACAACACGTGGGTGTGACTTTTTTGTTTCATCATAAGGTGAATACGAAAGCAATAAATTCCTACCAGACTTAGCTGTTAATTCAAACAATTTGCGGAATGCTCCAGTGGCTTTGCTCTTAATGCAAAATGGTGACTGATGACGTTTTTCGCGATAAATACCATTACTTACATGAGTAGAGCCATGAATCGTTACCGTTGAAATCTTGGGATTATCACGGAGAGTTAATGTTTCTAATACATGATAATACCGGCTGTAGTGATCTCTTGTGTATGGAGGATCTGCATAAACCGTTTTTACACTATTGGGAAGCATTTTTAGACATTGCTCAAAATCTCCCGTCATTGTGATATGCGGATATTCATTTTTTTTAAGGTTTTTATATTTTATTAGCCATTCGCGGTAAAGTTTAATAACATTTATAGTTTTATCTTTGACAGCCTTATTATAAACTGTCATTTTGATATTACCCTTTGAATCTCTTGCTTTAATTGGCTGAGCGAAATGCTTGCCTACGGTATTAACTATGTCACTTGCGGTGCTTAAAAGAGCCGCGAGAAACAAATTACGGTTATCTTCAGATACAAATTTGTGAATACCTTCAAGAATGATGTCAATTTCAACTGCCTGTTTATATGAAAAATATACCCCTCCGTAATATCTACTTATCAATGATTTTTCTCCATCCAGATGCTCATTCTCCAAATGCTCGCTAACAATGCTCAAATAGTCCGATATGTAAGAAGTATTATGCTCGATTTTGTAAACTTCTACAGAACCATGTTCCAGTATACAAGTTAAGACTTCAAGGTTTTTCTTATCTATTGCATTATTCTCCAACTCGATTAGTGGAGAAAAAACTTTGCGTAGCGTTTCTGACATGTCTGTATTAATGTCCTTGAAGAAACAATCAATAGCATTGTCATCTAAAACGAATTTCTTAAGTAAAGCTTCTGCTATTACCTTTGAGTAGCCTTGAATATCACATGCTACAACAGCATGCGTTCTTGACAACTTACGTGAAACACAACCCGAACCTGCAAATAAGTCGCAGATTCCAGCATCTTTTGGAGTTACATCAAGGATTTTATCCTCAATGAAATCCAATAGACGTAATTTACTACCTAAGTAGTTTAATGTCCTAAAGTTATAGCTCATTTAATTAACTAATTCAGGATAAAGTGCATGAATTGCTTCAATATGAACAATATGTCGTCTTAGTTCATCATTTCTCCTGACACGACTTTCGGCATCTAAGTATTTCTTTATTTTCTTATAAGCAGGATGATTGTGCAGAAGAACTTGATACAAGAACTGGTCGTTATCAATCTTTATGAATAATCCTATAGGACGCTTATTGTTGCCAGGATACATTCCTGCAGTTTCAGCACAATTGATTTCAAAGCGATAGTTGTGGCTTTTTACAGATACAGCTTGACGAGTTTCAACTTCTCCAAGCGATCCATCCTGAGCTATGTTCATCAATTTTATGTTATAAGAATTGTTGCCTCGTTCTGCGCCGAAGAAATTCTCGAATATTTCGACAGGGAAATTAACCTGTTTCCAACGAGGACCTCCGCCTATTTCTGCAATTAAAACTTCTTCGCCGTTAATTAGCAACGACTCGTCTGATTCGGTAATGATTGGTTGGTTTGGATTGACGTTGTTCCTTGTCTTAGTTACACGTTTGGCCTTGACTATTCTTCTTTTGGGAATAAATCCTTCTGGGTTGCGCTGAATTCGTGCTCCGTTAAAGTTGATATAACGTTTGCTATTGGTAGTTTTATCCCTGCCATTATCATACCTGTCTGTACGATCAAATTCCGTAGGAACAAGTTTGTCTGCATAAAGTTTGTCAATCAACTCCTGTGTAATAGGCAGCAGATTAACATCAACGCCATCAAGGATTGATTTCCAATAAATGTAAAAGTCATTATGAACAGAATGCTCTCCTTTGGCATCCTTAATCAACAAAGAGCATTCGATATTCTTCACCAAACCCATAGTAGTCAAGTTGTTTGATCCTACAATGAGAGTGAATATGTCCGTATTCTCAAAAAGATATATCTTGGGATGGAAAATATTGATAGATTGTGTATGATAAATTTTTGATTCGACACCCCATGAAAGGACTTCTTCAAGTGCTTCTTTTGAAGTGCCATTTTGATCAATGCCTAAAATAACTTTTATTTTAACACCCCTTCCTTTTTCTGTAAGTATATAAGGAGTCAAAGCAGATATTCCTCCATAACTAGCAAATGCAACAAGACACGTAAAGGCATCGTATCTCTTACTGTTAAACTGTTCTATAAGCTCTTTCGCTACAGAGGTATCTGCTTCAAGGTTGTATCCTTGACCAATTATTTTTGTATCCATATACTATTTTTTATTAAACAATTCATTTTTACCACAATGCGCCTGCCGTATACCTCGGCTTGTGGGCAGTCGATATACGATTGAAATATGCTTTGCTCGTCTTTGCGACCTATTATACTGTTTGCTACCATAATAAAATCCATTAGTTTTCACCCGCAAAGTTAGCATTATTTTCTCAAAAAACAAGCGATAACTCCGCCCTAACTATAATTTTTTTGGTACTTAGGGCGGAGGTATCGCTGATTGTTCCGCCCTAACTATATTTTTTGGGGTACTTAGGGCGGAGGCATCAGCACTTTTCCAACATTTTTACAGCACCGGGAACAGATACTTGTACACGTTCGACAATTCCTTTTGCAAGTCGGGAGAATCGGCGGTGACGGCGATTACAGCGTCCTTGTCGGGACAAACGATGATGTACTGACCACGTGCGCCGTCGGCACGGTACGCATTTTCGGGACAACGCCACATCTGATAGCCGTAGCCGAGAAGCCAAGCGCAATTTTCGGTCGTGAGTCCCTTCTTTTCAACCTCATCGGGACGGGTGCCGGCGGGAACGGATGGCACTTGACATTTGGACGCCTCGTCAACCCACGCCTCGCTGATAAGACGTTTGCCCTTCCAAACGCCTTTTTGCAGGAACAATTGTCCGAACTTCGCCATGTCTTCGGTCTTGAGGTAGAGACCCCAGCCGCCGCAGTTGATGTGCTGCGGACTTTCTTCCCATTTGGGCTTTTCGATGCCGAGCGGCTCAAAAAGTCGCGGCATCAGATAGTCGAGGATTTTTTCACCCGTTACCTTCTGCACAATCGCCGAAAGCATGTACGTGCCCATCGAATTGTAGCAATACCACGTGCCGGGCTTTTTGGTGACAGGATGCGCGAGAAACGCCTCAACCCAATCGACAGGTTTGCCGGAGAAGTTGCGGTCGATTTGCACCTCGGTTTCGTGGCCGCAATTCATTGTGAGAAGGTCTTTTACGGTGATTGCTTTGAGGTTTGGCGAGAGTTTGGCGGGCAGTTGGTCGGGGAAGAAGTCGATGAGGTGGTCTGTTACTTTGATTTTGCCATCGTCAACAGCCATACCTACTGCCGTGGCGCAGAACGACTTGCTCACCGAGTGCATCACGTGCGGGATGTTTGGGTCGCCACCGTTTGCCCAATGTTCATATACAACATTGCCACCTTTGAGAATCATAACGCTTTGGAGCGTAACGTTTTGCATTGTGTCGGCATCTGCAAAAAGTTGGTCGGCGGCGGCTTTTATCTTGCCATTGTCAAGTTGACGGGGGAGGGGATTGGCATTGTTGGTTGGCTGCGCAGATGTGTTGTTGGACGGCTGCGCGGATGTGTTGCCTTCTTGAACGGTGTTGGATGCGGTTTGTTGCGCATTTTGGTTGGTTGCACTGACTCCACAGCCCGCCAAAATCACGGCGGCGGAGAGCGCGATTAATGTTTGTCTTTTCATAATAATAATGTTATTGATTTATGATTATAGATTCAGTTTTGATAATCAGGTTTAAAAATATCAAAAAAGGTAGCCAATGACTGACTACCTAATTTCTTGTAGATAAATAATTTGGTTGTTGTCAACTAAACTATTTCTTCAAACACTCTTTGACTGTGGCTTCGATTTCGGAACCACGGAGTCCGCGTCTTACGATTGTGCCGTCGGGTCCGAAAAGGATGATTTCGGGGATGCCCTGGATGCCGTATGTCTTGGTGACCTCTTCCTGTGCGTTGAGGATTTGCGGATAGTTGATTTTCAGGTCTTTGATTGCCTTTTCGGAATCCTCAGGCTCGTCCATAACTGCTACGCCAAGCACTTCAAATTTTTTACCCTTGTACTTGTTGTAGACATTGATGATGTTGGGGATTTCGCTACGGCAAGGACCGCACCACGACGCCCAGAAGTCCGTGAGGACATATTTGCCTTTGCCAACATAGTCGGAGAGTTTCTGCGTCTTGCCGTTGTAATCCACCGAAAAGTCGGTGAACATCTTGCCCTCGCCGGTTGCTTCGAGGTTTTTGCGGTTTTCTTCCTCGAGGCGGATTTCTTCGTCTTCCAATGCGATGCGCTTGTCAATCCAATTCTTGAAACGACCGTTGCGGAGTTCGGGCGGAAGGCTGTCGAACAATTGGTGTGCGCTTACGGTTGTCCTCACGTGTCCGCAGTAGATGATGGCTTCCTCGTTGCGGTGTGCCAGGACGTAGTCATTTTCTTTTTTCATTATCTCATTGACGAGTGCAAGGTAGTTGTCGATATCTTCCTGAGTGCGGTTGGGATTGTCGCGGAGTTGTTCGTCGATTACTCTGATCTTCTCGTGGTCGCTGGTGATCATGGAGTCGAGTACGTGCCACTGTTTGTAGAATGTTGAGCCGTCAAGGTCAAAGTAGCCGTTGTTGACTTTCAGGTCGGCTGTCTCGCCCGGCACAAGCACAAAATTCACATACGCCTGACAAACTTCGCCATTCTTGAAAACCGCCTGCAAGTAGATGGGGCGCGGCTCTTTGATGTCGGAGGTGTAGGTGAACTTCTTGTCCTTCACGATGATTGTGTCGGTGGGTGCATTTTTGATGTCGATGTTGAATGTTGTGTCGCCTATATAGACAAAATAGGCGGTGTCGCTGATTTCGTCTGCCACTGTGCCATTGATGCGGAATGTGGGTTGGTTTTGTGTCTGCGAACATGCAGACATGGCGCAAATCACTGCGGCTGCGCCAATGTTTCTGAGGGTGTGTTTCATTTGTGTAGATGTTGAATATTTAACTTTTATGGAGACAAAGATATATGAAATTTTTACAAATACAAAAAAAATTACCATCTTTGCAAAAATTTTTAAGGCCATGAGTTGTCAACCGTTTTTTGGAGAAACCAACAATCACAGACCCGCCCTCATTGTCATGCTCACCCACAATGATTTTACGGTGATGGACGCCGCCGAGATTTTCGAGCGGTGCAAGGATTCACGCGCAAAATGTTGGGGGTTCAAGGAGCATCCACTGCCGTTGCCGCAGATGAAGGAATTGTATTCACGCATGAAATCGTGCGGCAAGACCACATTTCTCGAAGTAGTCGCATACACGGAGGAAGAAGGCCTCCATGGCGCACAAATGGCAGCCGAATGTGGCTGCGACATCCTGATGGGCACTTGTTTCCACGATTCAATCAATGATTATTGCAAAAATCACAATCTCAAATATATGCCCTTCGTCGGACAAATCGTAGGGCGACCATCAATATTGAGCGGCAGCATCGAGGATATGATAGCCGAAGCCCGCAAATACGTTGGCAAAGGCGCGTTTGGCATCGACCTCTTGGCATATCGCTACACGGGCGACGCGGTAGAATTGAGTAGAAAACTCATCAACTCCATCAATGCGCCGGTATGCCTTGCGGGCAGCATCGACAGTTATAAAAGGCTTCAAGAGGTCAAGGAACTCTCGCCGTGGACATTCACGATTGGCAGCGCGTTTTTTGAGAAAAAATTTGGCGAGGCATTCTCCACGCAGATTGACCGCGTCTGCGATTACATGGACGGCATCAACGAAGTGGTCGACTACTACGACACGATAGCCGGCGACTACGACCAGAGCCGTTTCAACAATAGTTACGGACAATTTATCGACGCCGAGGAGCGCAAGGTTTTGGACAAGTTGATTGACACCAAAGCGCCCACGCAACGCTTAGAGATAGCCTGCGGCACGGGCAGACTCACCAACTACGCCACACACGGTCTCGACGCCAGCAGCGAAATGATGAAGATTGCCATCAAGCAGCACCCCGGAGTGCAATTCAAACAGGCGTCAGCCACAGATACAGGTTATCAGGACTCGACTTTCGACTTGGTGTATTCGTTTCACCTGCTGATGCACCTCGATTCCGACACCATCCAAAAGATATTCAGCGAAGTACACCGCATCCTCAAGCCGGGAGGACGTTTCATATTCGACATCCCCTCCAAAAAACGCCGTCACCTGCTGCACCACAGCCAGGAATCTTGGCACGGTGGCACAGAGCTGTCAAGCGACGAATTGAAACAACTCGTAAAAGGCAGTTTTGAAATCGCCAGCGAACACGGCGTCATGATGCTCCCCATCCACAAATTGCCTTCAGGCGTGCGCAATTCGCTGAAAGGACTTGACTACTTTTTCGCCAATGGATGGATGAAAGAATATAGCTCGTACATTATCTTTGAACTCACCAAATTATCATAATCACCCATGGAGAAGAAAAAAAGGCTATTTTGTGAAATCAACCCGACCACCTATTACATCTCGTTGCAGAAAGAAAAACTTAAACGACACCTTAAAAACCTGATAGGCAACGAGCATTATGCCAAGGAATTAGTTACAGACCAAAAACTCCCTGTAATAATCAGCGAACACGGCGGCGACATGATAAAGCGCGGTCCGGGCATCGATCCCGTCCTGCAAGCCAACAAAGCCGACAACATCCGCCTTGCGTGCAGCAAAATCAACGGCATCGTGATAAAGCCCGGCGAGACTTTCTCGTTCTGGCGGCAGGTGGGCAAGACTTCCAAGCGCAACGGCTTTGCCGACGGTCGAGTTTTGGTGAATGGCAGGCTTGTGGCGGGCGTTGGCGGCGGTCTCTGCAACCTCGCAAACACAATCAACCTCCTGATACTCCACAGCCCGATGACCATCACCGAGATTCATCACCATTCCGACGCCCTTGCGCCCGACCCCAACGGCGTCCACGTGCCGTACAGCGCGGGCACATCGGTCAATTACAATTTTATTGATTATCGTTTCCGCAACGACACTCAACAGCCCGTACAACTCTGCACTTGGTGCGACGGCGACATTCTCCACGCCGAACTCCGCACCACTGTCCAATACCCAAACACCTACCGCCTCACGGAAGACGACCATCATTTCCACAAAGAGGACAACGGCAAATATTACAGAAATTCAAAGATTTACCGCGAAACCATCGACCGCGAGTCGGGTAGGGTGGTGAGCCGCGAACTCAATTGGAACAATCATTCTGAAGTGATGTTTGACTACAATCTCATTCCCAAAGAGCAAATCAGATAGGCGAATTGGAAATAATTACCTCAAAAAATTTTGCAAAAAAAATACATTTAGATATATTTGCAATCGATTATGGACAAGCAAGAGGCACTCGACCGCCGCTACCTGCGCATGGCGAAGATTTGGGCGGAAAATTCGTACTGCACGCGCCGACAGGTGGGCGCACTTATCGTCAAGGACAAGATGATTATCTCCGACGGCTATAATGGCACTCCGTCGGGGTTTGAAAACGTGTGCGAACTCGAAGACGGCACCACAAAGCCCTATGTCCTCCACGCCGAAGCTAACGCCATAACCAAAGTCGCCAAAAGCAACAACAACTCCCTCGGCGCAACGCTCTACGTGACAGCATCGCCTTGCATGGAATGTGCCAAACTCATAATCCAGAGCGGCATCAAACGTGTTGTGTATAGCGAAATGTACCGCCTCACCGACGGACTCGACCTCCTGCACCGCGCCAACATTGAGACCGTATTCATCGACATCAACAACCTCGAATCCAATTAAATGAAACCACGCAACCTTCTCCCACTACAACTTTTTGCCACCTGTCTGGTTGGGCTGCTGCTTGGCAAGTTCTGTTTCAGCACTTCAAAGGAGAAGGTTGAATTGTCATTGTTCAATGGCAAGCTTTCAAAAATGCAGTCGGTCATAAACATCATCGACAACAGGTACGTGGATGCCGTGGACATCGACAGCATCAATGAACTTGTCATTCCTGACATTCTTTCACGGCTCGATCCCCATACGTCCTACATACCCGCTAAACGCCTCAATGATGTCGATAAAAAAGTTGTGGGGCATTATTATGGCATTGGTATTGAGCATTTTCCCATAAACGACACCTCAACCGTGATAACCATTGTTGAGGGAAGTCCGGCGTATTCATCCAGCATCCGCCCGGGCGACAAAATCATCAAAATTGACGACGTTGATGTCACTGGTCATAATGCAACCGACAAGGTCTCGGAAGTCATAAAGGGCGAGCATGATTCAAAAGCGAAACTCACAATCAAGCGTTATGGCGTGGATTCGTTGATGGAGATTTCAATCCCACGCGGCATTGTTCCGGTGCTTTCCACGACGGCATGTTACATGATTGACAGTACGACGGCGTATATCAAACTTGACAATTTCGGCGACAATTCCTATCAGGAGTTTGCCGAGAGTGTGTATGGGCTTGAATATCGAGGCGCGGAAAACCTCATCATCGACCTTCGCGGAAATCTCGGCGGACGTGTTGACCAGGCGAGGCGGATTGCAAGCGAATTACTCAGCCGTGGAGACACGATTGTATATACGACAGGGCGCGACCATGAGATTGAGGATGTTTACATTGACACAACGCAATATGACTTGTGCAGCGGCATCCGCATTGCGTGTCTTGTGGATGGCTACACGGCTTCTGCTGCCGAAATCCTGTCGGCGGCGATTCAGGATAATGACCGTGGAATCATCATTGGGCGCAGGACTTTTGGAAAGGGGCTTGTGCAGACGCCAATTTTGATGCAGGACGGCAGCCAGCTCAGGCTCACGACCCATAGATATTACACTCCGTCGGGGCGCTCGTTGCAAAAGGGGTATAATAATTATGACAACGACCTCTCAAACCGATACAAGCGGGGCGAACTCGACAGCGCGTCGGCGTTCCATCCGTCTGATTCCACAAAGTATTACACCAAAAACGGGCGTGTCGTATATTCAAAATGTGGCGTGATGCCTGATGTTTTTGTGCCGTTGAACCGTGCGCCATTGCCAGACATTGTTCATAAATTCGATTCGGCTGCGATGACGATGCGGTTTGCCATTGAAAAATACGGTCAACTCGGCGACCAGGCTTCGACTCGTTTCATCCATGAAATGCTTGACGATGAGGCGAAAACGTATGAAGAATTGATATCTTATTCACGGCTTCATGGCATCAACATCGACCCTCGCAAACAAAAAAATGAAATCTCCGAGGCAATGCCAATGATTATGGCGACGCTTAAAAGTGATGTTTTCCATATCATCGGCGATGATAACCAAAGCACGAAGTATTTTAATAGTGATGACAACGTGCTCGACACTGCTGTCATGATTCTGAATGACTTGGATAGATTGACTAATATACTGAATATCAACAATAAAACAATAAAACAAGACAATGGCAAAACCACAATTATACGAGACAAAGACCGAAACTGAAAAGGCAATCCTCATCGGCATAATCACTCAGGACATCACGCCCGAAAAGAGCGCGGAATACCTTGACGAACTCGAATTTCTTGCAAAGACCGCCGACGTGGAGTGCGTGAAGCGTTTTACGCAGCGTTTGGAGCATCCAAATTCGAGCATTTACCTCGGACAAGGCAAAATTGACGAGATAGCCAAATACATAGAGGACAATGAGATAGATGCCGCCATCTTCGACGATGAATTAAGTCCGTCGCAGTACCGCAACATCTCCAAAATCTTCAAATGTAAGATTATAGACCGTTCAAACCTTATCCTCGACATCTTTGCCAAGCGCGCACAGACCGCCCACTCAAAGACGCAGGTGGAACTCGCTCAATATCAGTATCTTCTGCCGCGTCTCGCCGGTATGTGGACACACTTGGAGCGTCAGAAAGGCGGCATTGGTATGCGTGGACCGGGTGAAAAGGAGATTGAGACCGACCGCCGCATCGTTCGCGACCGCATCGCCCGTCTCAAAGAGGAATTGCAAAAGATTGACAATCAGAAGAATGTCCAGCGCAAAAACCGTGGCAAACTCGTCCGCGTCGCCCTTGTAGGCTACACCAACGTCGGCAAATCCACATTGATGAACCTATGGAGCCATTCGGAAGTGTTCGCCGAAAACAAGTTGTTTGCAACCCTCGACACCACAGTCCGCAAAGTCGTGGTAAAAAACCTGCCGTTCTTGCTCTCCGACACTGTGGGTTTCATCCGTCAACTGCCCAAAAACCTCTTTGAGAGTTTCAAATCCACCCTCGACGAGGTTACGGAGGCAGACATTCTCGTAATCGTCAACGACATCAGCCATCCGAATTTTGAGGAGCAATTGCAGACCGTCAACGACACTATCGCCGAAATCACAAAGGAGAAAAAGTCGGTATTTTATGTCTTCAACAAGATTGACAACTACACCTACGACCGCAAGGACGACGACGACCTCACCGAGCGCACCATCAGCAACTACGACCTCACACAGATGGAGGACTACATTCGCATGAAATATTCCTCCACCGCGCCCTGTATCTTCATCTCCGCCAAAAACAAAACAAACCTCGACGAACTCAAAGAAAAAGTGTACGTCGAGGCAAGGAGAATACATACGGAACGGTATCCGTATGATGATTTACTGTATGTGGATGTGGAGGAGGAATAATTGATTGTGTCAAGAGCGCTTCCATATCTGAACGCCTATAAAAAGAATTATAACGACGACCATACTCAAGTTGAATATTTGAAATGGTGGCGAAAAGAACCAAATGCATAGTTGAATAATCGCAGCAATAACAGCGATAGCAACGATAATTACTATTGCTAATAATATCAAGGACTTTGGTCTTTTTAGTTGTTCTTCGATTATATAATCTAATTGGGTCTTGATATATTTATTAACCTCTTGAGCATACCTATCGTTAGGATTGTCAGAAAGGTATGTTTCTGCCTGTGTTTTTATTCCATCCAAAGTTTCTTTGGCTTCTTTCAATTTACTGCGATATATATTACTGCGCAATACGTATGTATCAGCAAGCGTACAATTGCATTTTAACAAATCAATCAAAAATTCAGGGTTTGAATCAGTCAGATGCTTGAATATGGCAATTGCTGATTTAACATTTGCTTCCGCTGCCTCATATTCTTTTGTCCCTGTCTCATATTCTTCTGACCCAACAAATAAAACAGCATACCTATAGTATGCTCGTGCCAACGTGCTTTGATATTCGGTGTTGTCTCGAGGCAATTGTTTGCAGATTTCTATTGCTTTTTCATAGTTATCTTTTACCGCATTGATCTTATCTTGTAATGAACCATCAAAATTGTTTGGGTTTTCAGAATTGCCTTTTGTGTGTTTAGCAAGGTGGTTATAATACGTCGATGCGAACACAACAATATATGGTCCATGAGATTCGCCCTGCTCTTGATTTATTAATATATTTATTGGCGAGTTAATAATCGTTTTTGTTGTCTCGTATTCTTCTGGCGCTAACAAAACAGCATACCTATAGTATGCTTGTGCCAACGTGTGTTGATATTCAGGATTGTCTTTGGGCAGTTGTTTGCCGATTTCAACTGCTTTTTCAAAGTTGGATTTAGCCGATTTGTAATCTCCCAAATGTTTTGTCTGCAAAACTGCAAGGTTATAATACGCTCTTGCCAAATCGATAAGATTTTCCGGATTATCTTTTGGCAATTGTTCTCCGAGTTCTATCTTTTTTTCTAAGTTTGCTTTTGTTTCCAAAACGTCATGCTCCACCTTGCTGTCGAGGTTGAGCGACTGGTTTATGTTGAGATCTGTTGTTGCCATATTAGAATGTGTGTTGTTTATTTAATTTTCTACAAAAATAACAAAAAACTATACCAACAAAAAAAATTAACATTTTTTAATTCTGCAAACAAATCGTCCATCACAATTTGTAGAGACGCACGGCCGTGCGTCTCTACGGTGCGTGGTGTGGCATTATTCAATTGTTGATTTTCGATAGCAGGTCGGCGATGGCGTCATTTAATTCTTGTGTCCAACTGTCGTCAGGTTTTTCATCAAGACATTTTTTTGCCATTGGTTGTATTGCCTCCAATATATCTTTTGCTTTTGCAATCTCGTTGGTATCAAAATATATTTCGGCAAGAGAATGATTATGGTTAATCCAATCAGGCAAATACATAGCATCATTCTCTGACAGTTGTTTCGTAATGGCAATAGCATTTTTAACAGCAGTAATTGCTTTTGTAAATTGTTTCTGCTCTTGATAATAATATGCAAGGTCATTGTACGCGCTTGCCAAATCGTTTTGATATTCAGGATCGTCTTTCGGCAATTGTTCTCTGATTGCTATTGCTTTTTCATAGTTTGATTCCGCCGAGTTGTAATCTCTTAATTCGAAATGTTGCAAAACACCAAGGCTGAGGTATGCCGTTGCCAAATTGCATTGATTTTCAGGATTGTCTTTCGGCAATTGTTCTCCGATTTCTATTGCTTTTTCATAGTTTGATTTCGCCGAGTCGTAATCTCTTAAATCGAAATGTTGCAAAACACCAAGGTTGAGGTACGCCGTTGCCAAATCGTTCTGATTTTCGGGATTGTCTTTCGGCAATTGTTCTCCGATTTCTATTGCTTTTCCATATTCTGATTTTTTGTCCAAGAGCGTTTTATCAATAACGTCAACATTCTCCTTGTCGGGGAGGTTGGGCGTCTGGCTTGTGTTGCTCGTGTCAACGCTTTCTTTTCCTTGGCTGGAATCGTGCGTCGTGTTCGGGTCTGTTGTTGCTGCCATATTAAAAAAGTGTTTTTTGCAGTCACAAATATAACAATACTCAGCCAAATCTCCAAATTTTTATATAGATTTGGCTGAGTATCGGCGCAAAAATGGCGTTTTTCGCGAAATACTCAGCCAAATCTACCTTTTTTAGGGTACATTTGGCTGAGTATCGGCGGTTGTATAGAGACGCACGGCCGTGCGTCTTTACACAAATTCGTCCCCGTATTTCAATTTCACGGAGTTGACGAGATTCTTGATGTTTTGTTCGTCCGCCTTGGGAACTACGAGGAGAAGACCGTCGCTCTCTGCCACGATGTAGTCTTTGAGACCTTCTATGACAACGAGTCTGGAGTCGCAGTTCACGATTGAGCCGGTGGTGTCGTGGATAATGGCCTTGTTGCAGACCACAACATTGCCGTCGGCGTCCTTGTTTGAGTTTTCATACAGCGAACCCCATGTGCCGAGGTCGCTCCATGGGAACAATGCCGGAATCACATATACCTCGTCATGGCTCTCCATGATGCCGTAGTCGATGCTTATGTTCGGACATTCGGGATATATGGTGTTGATGAACTCGGTCTCGCGGTCGGTGTTGTAGATGGACATACCCTGAGAGAAGAGCGAGTGGATTTCGGGCTGATATTTCTCAAAGGCTTGCGTGATTGCGTTGACATTCCAAAGGAAAATGCCTGAGTTCCAGAAAAATTCACGGCTTTCGAGGAAGGTTTTCGCCATTTCGAGGTCGGGCTTTTCAGTGAAGAGTTTAACTTTTGTCACTTCATGAATAGCCAGCGGGTTGTCGTCCGAGTGGCTGTCAATTTGTATGTAGCCGTAGCCGGTTTCCGGGCGTGTGGGTACGATGCCGATTGTCAGGAGCGAATTGCTGAACTGTGTGAACTGCAGTCCCCTGTATATGGTCTCCACGAAACCGCGCTCGTCACCGATGTAGTGGTCGGCGGGAGAAACGACGATGTTGGCGTTTGGGTTTATGGACTTTATTTTATAGCATGCGTATGCAATGCACGGCGCAGTGTTTCGGCGGAGTGGCTCTGTGAGGATGTTCTGGTCGTCTAAAACCGGCAGTTGTTCCTTCACGAGCGAGGCGTATGTGCTGCCCGTGACGATGTAGATGTTTTTGGGCGAGCATATTTTCGTGAACCTGTCGAAGGTCTGTTGTAAGAACGTGCGTCCCGTTCCGAGAATGTCGAGGAACTGTTTTGGGCGCGCCACGCGGCTCTTGGGCCAGAAACGGCTGCCAATGCCGCCTGCCATGATGATGCAGTAGTTGTTATTGTCAATGTTTGCCATATATAAATTGGTTGTGAAATGATTCTTGATTTTTACAATTTCCAAAATTAAGGCAAATAATTGACATTGGCAAAACTTTTTTCAACATTTGATGCCGATTGTGAAATTTTCTGTATATTTGCAGTTGGAAAACAGCGAGATGATGAGGAGACTTGCGGCTATATTATTTTTGTTGATGGCTTTTTGTGGCATGGCGTCCGCAATTAGTTATCTGCCTGTGCCGTGTGATTCCACGTCCTATTATTATTGCATGGAAGATTTTGATGCTCCTGACTTTTTTTTCGATGTTCACGATGTTGACGATTCCCCTCATGAAGCCAATGTAAAAACTTCCAAACCGTTGGGCTTGTCTGCTAATTTGATGTATGCTCAAAATCCTGTCTATAAAAAAGTTAAGCGTGATAATATAGAGTATTGGTCGAATATAAAACGTGACGTTTCCTCTGTGGTCTATATGAACAGGGATTTGGTCAGTCTCGACCGTTGGGATTCCGTCACGATGTTCCTGCCGCTCTCCACTCGCAACCTCAACGACTTCAAGGTCAAGAGTTTCGGCATAAGGGCGAAGTATGTGGATTATAAACTGCCTGTGAAGCAGTATTTCCATATCAACCTCAACCGCGAGCGCATACATGAGGAGTATCCGTGGGAGGTTGTGTTCCCGCTTTTGCTGGGTGTGCTGCTGGTTTTGTTAGCCAAGTTTTTCATGCCAGGCTACATTCAGGAGCTGTTCCTTATTGTATTCTATCAAAATTCGTTCATGAGCAATGTCCGCGAGCGTAATGTCAATGCAGATCGCGCCGGAGCGTTGCTCGTCCTCAATTATTATATAAACATCGCCCTTTTTGCGATTGTGGCGTTGTATAGGTATCATTATGTCTTTGGGTCGGTATTCATCCTTTCATTCCTGACGCTTTTGATGCTTGTCGTGGCGGTTTATTTCGTCAAAAGGGTTGTAAGTTTTGCCTGTGCTGCGCTGTTTGGGTGTGAGGACGTGTTCCGCTTGCATTATAAGAACCTTTCATACCTCATGCACTGTCTCGGTGATGTTTTGTTGTGCGCAAATGTTGGCAATCTCTACATAAATATTCAATGGGCGCACGATTTTGTCTTCTGGATAACCGTGTCTGGACTGGCTGTAGCGGAGTTTTTGAAAATTTTTAGGTTAATACGAATTATATTTGAGAAACATTTTCCAGTTTTCTATTTATTTTTGTACCTTTGCGCCGTGGAATTTTTGCCGGTTTTGGTCGTTATCAAAATGCTATCCCGTTGATAATGAACGCGGTAAAAAATCCTCAGGGATTGATAGAGAGATAATTTTTTACTAAAACACGCAGAATTTTGAAAATTACGAGTCTATTGGTGTCGCAGCCGAAGCCCACGGTGGACGGAAATCCATACGTCGCATTGGCTGAAAAATTGAAACTCAACGTTGGTTTCAGGCAATTTATCAAGGTGGAAGGTGTGTCTTCCAAAGAGTTCAGGGCGCAGCATGTCAATCTGCCCGACTTTGGCGCTGTAGTGTTCACGAGCAAGGTTGGCATTGACAATTATTTCAAGTTTGCCAAGGAAGTCAAGTTCAAAGTGCCCGAGGACATGCTCTATTACTGTTCCACCGAGGCGGTTGCAAATTATTTGCAGAAGTACATCACCTTCCGCAAGCGCAAGATTTTCTATGGCGAAAAGAATGTCACGGAGCTTACCGACGCAATAAAGAGGCATCCAAATGAAAACACACTCGTTGTGCATGGCGATGTTTCGAGTGACGAAATCCCAAAATTCCTCGACAAGTTGAAGGTTAAGCACACTGAAGTCGTGCTCTACAAGACCGTGAGCGCGGATCTTTCCGACATGAAGGATGAGTTCGCGAGTTATCAGGTGCTTGTGTTCTTCACTCCTGCCGGTATCCGCAGCCTCAAGGAGAATTTCCCCGAATGGGAACAGGGCGAGGTGAAGATTGCGGCTTTTGGTCCCTCGACTCAGGAAGAAGTCAAGAAACTGGAGTACCGTCTCGACATTGAGGCTCCTACAGAGGAATGCAAGAGCATGACGAGCGCACTCGAAAAGTTTATCGTGGCTAACAACAAGAAGAAATAATCTTTAATAACTTTGGCTAAGAAGTACGGTTTTGCAAGGTGTGAAAAACTTAAAAGTGTTGTCTGTATCGACAAACTTTTCGCCAGCGGACGTTCATTTTGGACGTATCCGTTCAGCGTGTATTACCGTGTCTATAATGAAGAAGGCGGCGCGGCGTGCAGGATGCTCGTGTCTGTAGGCAAGCACTATTTCAAGCACGCCGTGGATCGCAACCGCCTCAAACGCCTTGTCCGTGAGGCGTACCGTCTCAATAAAGAATCCCTCGTAACCGCCGTCAACAATGCCGCCCTCCACCTCGACTTTGCGCTTGTGTATAAATCGAAGGAAATCGCTGATTACAAGACAGTCGAGGCAGGTGTTAGGCAGGCGTTGTCACGGATTAAGGAGTCCCTGGAGAAATCACCTTCTAATTCGACGATGGCATAACCTTATTGCCGCCGATCGTGATGTATGACGGAAATTTCATCACCGAGCCGCCAATTGTGAAATATGGCTTGATGGAGAGTTTCACGCGGGAAGCGTCGGCATTGTTGGTTGCAAGTCCGCAGCCAAAACTTACAAGTTTGTCGCGGGATTCGGATTTGAGGATGTCCAAGAGGTCAATCGTGAAACCAATGGGCATCATCACTTTTTGATTGGCACCTACCGACACTTGTTTGCTCATCGAGCCGGCGGTCATCTTCACGTCGTCAATCCACAAAATGTAATCGAACCCATCGAGACGAGCCGTGGTTGTGTTGGGATTCTTGACATCAACATTGACATTCAGCGACAACGGGAACGACTTGGATGTGATGGCATTAGCTAGTTTCAGTGCATCCGTTACATTAAAGTCTTTGACGCTCTTCTTGCTGTTGACGTTGATGCCGCAGAGCGACACGTCGGTAACGCTGTTGAAGTCAAAATTGCACTTGGCGAAGTTGGTCAATCCCGACAACGACGCGCATCCGGCGAGAATGCCCGCCACAAACAACAACGCGAGAGAAATAATGATACCTTTTTTCATAATCGTATAGTTTTAGTTAATTCATACCTTTTCGTCTGATGTCGGTCGCTTCGCGAGAAATCTTACAAATCTAATCAAATCATACAAATACCTATTTGAAAGATTTGTGTAATTTCTGTCCGTTAGGACACCCCGAAAAATCAATTATTTGTCCCTCTTCACAACGTAGTCGGCAAGCATAATGAGCGATTTTTTGGCGTCGGAGTCAGAAAAGTAATCCAATAATGCAATTGCTTGATTCTTAAATTCTTCCATCTTTTTCACTGAATATCCTACGCCGTCGTATTGATGAACGAGGTCAACGATTTTTTGGATGTCGTCGGAGGACTTCGACTTTTTGCCAAAGATGCTCATCGCCTTTTTACGCTCAATGAACGACGCCTCGCCGACCGCGTGAATGACGGGCAGGGTGAGTTTGCGCTCCTGGATGTCGTTGTATTTGGGCTTGCCGATGATGCCGGTCTTTTGGTAGTCGAAGAGGTCGTCCTTGATTTGGAACGCCATTCCTATCAACATTCCAAATTCTTTCATCTTTGCGACTGCCTCCTCGCTTGCGCCGCTACTGAATGCGCCCGCCTCGCAACAAGCCGAAATCAACGCACCGGTCTTTTTGCGGATGATGTTGTAATACGATTCCTCGTTGATATTGAGGCGGTTAGCCTTTTCCAACTGTTCGAGTTCGCCCTCCGACATCTCCCTGACGGCTTGCGAAACAATGCGCAGGATGCCCGTCTGCCCGGTGTCGAGACTGTGCAGGAGACCTTTGGCAAGGAGGTAGTCGCCGGTGAGCACCGCCGTCTTCGCCTTCCACAGCGCAAATATCGAGAAGAACCCCCTCCTATAAAAACTTTCGTCCACTACGTCGTCGTGCACGAGGGTTGCAGTGTGCAGGAGTTCGATGAGTGATGCCGCCACCATCGTGGAATCCGTTGCGCCGCCCGCCACCTTGCTCGACAGGAATACGAGCATCGGGCGCATCTGTTTGCCCTTGGCGCGGAGCAAGTAACGTATCACAAAATCGAGCATACGGCTGCCTGAGCGCATCGTGTCCCTGAAATAGGGTGAGAAACGCTCCATCTCCTCTTTGATGGGTGCTTTTATTTGGTCTATTGCCGACATCCTTGTTTTTTCGCAATTTTTGTTTGAAATCAGAAAACAAAATTATAAATTTGTTTCGACAAAAAAACTTTATTCACTCAAAAAGCGCATTTCGCTATGAAAAAAATATTTTTGCGACGCTCACGGCACAAAATTATCGCCCCGATGCCCATCGATCGGGACGATTTTTTTGGTAAGGTTTGCCGCGCCCTCGAAGGCAGCGGTATGCGCCGTGTGTCGGATGGTGAAGTGCTTTTGGATGTCAAAAACCGCGTCCTGATGGTCTCCTACGGGGTTAGGATTGAGGTGAGGCACAGGAGAGTGAGGTATAGTTTTGGGTCGGAGGGCGTCGTGATGGCGATTATCTTTATGATTTTTGGCGGGATGCTGTTGTTCAACGGACGGTTGGACACTTATCTGTTTTGGGCGGCGGTGTTAGGCGGAATTTTGTTTTGGGCCGACAACGCACTTACCGACAGCCGCATCGACAATGCCATCAGAAGTTGCATCCCCAAGCCCGAAGACCCGCCCGCCGCCGAGCCCGACCCAACGTGCAGCATCACTCAACAATACACTTGTCCTGCGTGCCACTCGTTTCTGTCAGGTTTTGGCGACACTTGCCCCGAGTGCGGCATTTCGCTGTCTTACAGGCAGGAGAGCGTCAGCAATTACAAGGGGTACAGGTTTAAATATTTTCTGAATGAGCGAGGGTAGTGACGTAAATTTTGCCTCTCTACGAGATGTCTCGTTGTTCCTTTACAACACCAAATCCCAAACTTGCATTCTTGCCCAATCCCATAAGGTAGGGTAGGGATATGTTGGATGAAAACTTCAAGTTGAATGACATAAGTTTCAGTTGCTTATAATGTTCAATATGACTTGAAGATATGTCGGTGATGTGGCACATGAGTTCGTCCTCGATGAAGATGTCCATTGTTTTGAGGAACGATAGGATGTTGCCTTTGAGGATTTGTTCGAGCAATGCTATTTTCTCAGCCATCGTTTCCAACTGTGCGTATTTCTTGTAGTTTTCGCTGTTGAGCGGCAACCAATTTTCGAGGTAGTATTTGAACTCGTTTTGCCATAGTTGGACGTTGGTTTTGTATGCCTTGATTGACACTATCTCCATATCGACAGTGCGCTCGCCGATTTGGAATTGGAAGTTGCCGTTAGAAAACAGTTCTCCGATGCTCTCCACGCCAAGCCCGACGCAGAATATTGCGGGGTTTTTGTGTATCCGCTTATACTGTATCAAAGGGTAGGCGTACCTGTAATTGTCTCCCTCGTGGTTATGAAACAACTGCGACCCGCCCGACGCCGCAATCACCGCTCCGCGAAACAGCGGCACTTCGTGCTTGGCAAGTTCGGTGGAGAATTTTACTATTAAGGTTTTGATTTGGTGCATATTAGTATTCAAATGTTTTATTGTCGGTAGCAAAGATACAAAGTAAATTTGAATTTTCGGTATCGGAAAATGGAAGCAAATTTCAATTTTCGGTATCGGAAAACGAAAGCAAACTTCGATTTTCGGTATCGGAAATTAGTATTCTCGGAATAATTAGAGATATTTACGCAGTTCCACTCTGTGCTTTTGTACTTGATTTGCTATATTGACCGTAAAAAATGATTTACGGCTACATTCGTGTATCGTCTGACAAACAGACGGTGGAAAACCAACGGTTTGAAATCTCAAATTTCTGCCGTCGTGAAAACCTCATTATTGACGGTTGGATTGAGGAAACGATTTCTGGCACAAAGAATTACGACAAACGCAAACTTGGCGTACTCTTGAAAAAAGTCAAAAAAGGCGACATAATAATTTGTTCAGAACTTTCGCGGCTCGGCAGAAATCTCTTTATGATTATGGAAATATTGAATATCTGTATGACTAAGGAGTGCCGCGTATGGACTATCAAGGACAATTACCGCCTTGGCGATGACATTCAGAGCAAAGTACTCGCCTTCGCTTTTGGTCTGAGTGCCGAAATTGAACGCAATCTTATCAGCCAACGGACGAAGGAGGCTTTGGCAAGGAAAAAGGCGGAGGGGGTAATCATTGGTCGTCCAAAAGGACGCCAAACTGCCCCCGAAAAGCACAAACTTCACGGCAAAGAAGCACTAATTATCGGACTATTGACTGAAAAAGTTTCAAAACGTCAGATTGCTAAAATTTGCAAGGTGAATAGAAATACGCTTGCCAAATTCATTGCAGACAGAGGTATTGAAAAATGAGCGGTTTTGTTAGGCAACACACCACAGTCAATGCCTTTTCGTGTTCAGATTCGTGGGTGATACTCTCACCAATAGAACAGAGTATCAAACGTAAAATAGAGGCTGTGGGTACACCGCTCAAAGATTGGGATATCAATA
>JAGCRY010000168.1 GCA_017964465.1 Bacteroidales bacterium
ATACAATATTTCCATCGTATTTGACTTTTTAAGTTTGACAAACTTTCTGACTGCAATATTACAAAACTTTTTACAATACAGCAAATATTTTCGTAAATTTGCACGGCGAAAAATACATGAAATTATGGCAGATATTTTAGTAAACATCACACTCATAATCATAATGGTGGGCATCGGTATGTCGCTGACGTTCACCGACTTCAAAAATGTCTTTGTATATCCCAAAAACATTTTCACTGGCATCGGAAGCCAACTTCTTGTGCTGCCGGTTTTGGCGTTCTCGTTGGCGTGGATTGCGCCCGTGTCGGTGTATGCAAAACTCGGCATCGTGCTCATTGCGCTGTGTCCCGTTGGCACTACGAGCAACATTCTTGTGCATATCTTCAAAGGCAACACCGCCCTCTCTATCTCCATGACAATCGTAAACAGCATCCTCAGTCCGTTCACAATCCCAACCGTAATCGCCTTGGCATCAACGTTTTTCACTGACAACGGCGCAAGCGTGGAGATGTCATTCTCGGAAAGTTTTGTGCATATTTTATTGACTGTGATACTGCCCGCGCTGTGCGGACTATTAATAAGGCGTTTCATTCCAAAAATCGCCAACGCTTTGGAGCGTCCGTTGAAATGGATTCTGCCATTGATGTTGCTTATTGTGTTCAGCATCAAGATATTCTGGGGCGGCGGCAACAATGCCAATTCTTGCGGCGCACTCTCGATGGACGAGGCTCTTTTGCTGACGCCTTTTGTAATCGGACTCAACATCTTAGGAATGTACGGCGGATTTTTCATTGCAAAACTCAGCCGCCTCGAAAAGCCGTCGCAACTCACCGTGGCAATAGAGACCGGTCTCCAAAACACCGCAATGGCTCTTTCTGTGGCGACTACCCTGCCCCACTCCTGCGAAATCGAAAAACCCGCCCTCGTCTATGCCATGCTCACATTCTTTACGGCTGTGGTGTTCTGCCTGATTCACAGCGACATAAAAATCAGCGACATCTTGGGCAAAGGCAAAGACTAACGATATACTACAAACAAAATAAAATAACAAGCCATTCCAAATTCAATCGCAAACCAATACAACAAAACAGACTTCCAACTAAGATTCCTAAAACTATTTTCTAAGTTTTCCCATTCTGATGTCTTTTTGAGCATTGGATAAAGGAAGAAAACACTGACAAGGAGAACTAATCCTAATAAAGAGCTAACAAACGTAAACAACTTTTCAACATGGTCATCAATCGCAATAAAATTATAAATACGAAGTCCCAAAAAAAATAATCCTAATACGGAAACCACATAAAAAGCCACCTTGCGATAATGAAACAGCAACACGAATCCCAAAAACCAAATTAGGGCAATCACATTGTCAATCCAGAAATGAACAGATGCCAACGGATTCGGTAACGGATTCGGTCCAGCCGAAATAATATTCAAATAAACCATTTTAAGAATTGATGCAAGTAAGCCACATGCCCCCAACATCATCAAACACAAATAAAACCTCACGTATGGATTGCGCATAGTGCCAGAATTGACAACGGCATCCGTCGCCACATCACTTTCGGGTGCAGGACCATACTTATTGACACCTTCAGTTCCCTTTACGAAAAGCATAACAAAGCCATAAAACGGTATCAGAATACACCAGCCGGAACGATCCATGTCATGACAACGCTTGATACTCTGCGCCATACCAAACCAACAACTGAGGGTGTACACCCAACTACACAAGGTAAAGACACAAGAATAATATAAATGATTCCAAACGTTATAACTATCGTCGTAATTAAAAACATTTGGCGGGTTCCAATACTTAATAAAATAAACCACTACGCTGCTCAACACACAGACAATAAGTACGGACAACACATACTCCACTTGTCCAATCCTGCCATTGAAAGACAATGGCGTTTTAAACATTCTTTTACCCATAATCATGCGAAATTATTTGTTTTCAATTAATTACTAAACCCTGAAACCCATGAGAGTGATGTCGTCGCTCTGCACAAGGTCGCCAATCCAGTTCTCATAGAACTCTCTGAACGAATTTTTCTGGTCAGACAGCGGCATAGACTGCCTGTGGGCGATTTCCTTCTTGAAGTTGATGGCGAGAAGTTTCTTACAATACGGTCCGCCCTCGACCTCCGTGCAGCCGTCAGAATACATGTAAATAAGGTCTTCAGGCTCAAGTTGTACAGCAACGCAGTTGAAGGACTTGTCCCCGTGCACCTTGCCGACAGAAAGATTGTCACCGAACAATTCCGAAACCTCGCCGCGCCTCAACATGACCATTGTGCGTTTTGAGCCGGCATAATAGCCCCTCAAAGACTCCGTGTCATACATGAAGAGCGAAATATGAAGTCCGTCGCGCATGATGTCCGTTTCGAGAACCTCGCCCATAGTCGATTGAATCTTGTTGTTGAGGTCGTTGAGGATGCGATCTGGCCTCAACTCCGACAAACGTTTCAATCTTATGACCTCATTGAGCAGGTAGATGTCAATAGCCGAAAGCATCGCGCCCGAAATGCCCTGCATGTTACAGTCGCCTACACCAACAATGACCCAGTTTTCAACCTTCAACGCAAACGGGAAGTCGCCGCCGATGCGGTCCTTGGGCTTTTCATACACGAAGAACTCGCGCAGGACGTGTTTCGTGGGCGTAACCATGATTTGCATGACATTACGGAGACGGACGGCGTAGTTCTGGTTGTCACTGACAACCTCATTGATATCCACGAGCTGCTTTTCATACATCTTAATCGACACATTGAGGTTATCAATTTTTTCATTGAGGGTGTAGATGTTCTGCATCTGTTCGTCGAGCATCTGCTCGTTGATGGAGAGCTGTGCCTCTTTGAGTTCCTTGTCGCGGTTTGTGTCGGCGATGTGCCTGTTGAGGGTCTCGATTGTGCCTTCATGGGCTGCAACCTGATATTCCAACCTTTCAATCGTGTCATTCTGGTCGGTCAGTTTCTTGTTACGCTCGACCATTTCCTTGTGCATCTGCTCCGCCATGTACTTCTGTTTGAAGAAGTTGTCAATATTATTACTCAAGACTCCAAACTCCGACTTGTCCTTCATCAAGCCTGAAATCTTCCCGACATCCTCCGTATAGAAGACGTCGGCAATCTTATGGAGCGGACGGACGATTTTTAATTGGGTATATAAGATGAGCGACAGCAGCATCAGCAACACAAGTCCAAAGATTGCAAGCATGAGTTTCAAAAGCCTCATGAAAATGCCCTCGACCTCGTTAGAAGCCGTGAAATAAAGGTATGCGACGGGGTTGCCGTACTGGTTGTTAAGCGGAAAATGGTAGAAATAGTTTCCCTGGTTGTCGAGTTCCGCCTGGTCGAGAGTGTTGCGGTTAAGCGCGATGTGCATCTTGACAGAGCCGAGCGAGCGTGAAAACTCCGTCACCAAAGAGTCCGTGTATTCCTTGATAAGCATTATGTAGCCGGTCTCCTGCTCCTGACGGGTGAGGATGTCGTCGGCGGACACAATCTTATAAATGTAATACGCAAACAGTTTGTCGTTCTTCACGGCATAAAAAATGTTCTTGTACCTGTCACGGAACATTGCAGGCAGCCTGAGCTCCGAATAATAATCCACACCCTCATTGCCGGGCGGGATGTTGTCGTAGAAAAGCTTGTTGTCAGTGTCGAACAGGGCGACCGACGCGGCGTGGTAATGCACCGACATGTAGCCGATGTTCACGTCGATCCATTCCATGTCCTTCTGCGCCATCGCGTCCTGAAGCTCGTCCCATGCGGAGTTGTCGAACACCGGCGTCTGTTCCTGCTCTATCTTAAGCTCCATGATGTTGTCCACCATGGTGTTGCGCTGCTCGTTTGTGATATGGCTGATATTTTCATTCTCCCGCTGCTGGACCCTGTAAAAGAAGAACATGGTCAGCAACAAGATGCTGATACTCGCTATTGAAATTGCTACAACGCCCAACTGTACTGAACGGTATTTCATACTTTTATATGGTTAATGTTAGCACTGATTTTCACACTACAAATTTAAAAAAGATTTTGCGAAAAAACCATGCCAAGAAATATTTTTTTGCAGTTATCAAAAAAATAAAGAAAAAAAAAGTATCTTTGTACTGCCAAAATAGTAGGCGAAAACGGCTAACTGTTTATAACATAAGAACTTAATAAAAAAACATCAAAAATAATGAGCATAATTCAAAATATTTTGAAGTCCATTTTTGGCGACAAGTCAAGCAAGGACATCAAAAAAATGATGCCGACGGTGGAAAAAATAAAGGAAGAATACTCCAAACTCGCCAGCATCAGCAACGACGAACTAAGGGCACTTACCGCTAATCTTAGGCAGCAGCTCAAGGACTCCGTGAAGGCGGAGGAGGAGAAGCTCCAGGGATTCAGGGACAAACTCAACGGCCACGACCCGCTCACAATCAAGGAGCAGGAGGAACTCTACAACGACATTGAGAAGTCGGAAAAAAACATCCAGGACATCCTCAAAGGTAAGCTCGACGAAATGCTGCCACAGGCTTTCGCCATTATAAAGGATACAGCACGCCGTTTTGCCGAAAATGAGACCGTGGAAGTCACCGCGACCGAAATGGACCGCGAACTCGCCACCCGTTTTAATAACATCACTATCAACGGCGACAAAGCGATATACTCCAACACATGGATGGCAGGCGGAAACATGTTGAAATGGAACATGGTTCATTATGACGTGCAGCTCATCGGCGGCATCGCGCTCCATCAAGGCAGGATTGCGGAGATGGCGACTGGTGAAGGCAAGACCCTCGTGGCTACCCTCCCAGTATTCCTCAACGCATTGACAGGCAGGGGCGTACACGTCGTTACAGTCAACGACTACTTGGCAAAACGCGATAGCGAGTGGATGGGAATGTTGTATATGTTCCAGGGCTTGACAGTGGACTGCATCGACAAACACCAGCCAAACTCCGCCGCTCGCCGCAAGGCATACTACTCCGACGTAACATTCGGTACAAACAACGAGTTCGGCTTCGACTACCTCCGCGACAACATGTGCTCGACGCCCGAAGAACTCGTGCAGCGCAAACACGTTTTCGCAATCGTCGATGAGGTTGACTCCGTGTTGATAGACGACGCCCGCACACCGCTTATTATTAGTGGTCCCGTGCCAAACGCCGGAAACGACATTGAGATGTTCCTCGAACTCAAACCCAAAGTCGTAAAACTCGTCGAGGAGCAGAAGGCACTTTTCAACCGCCTCCTCATCGACGCCAAAAACTACATAAAGAACGGCGACCGCGAAAAAGGCGGCATCGCATTGCTGAAGGCATGGAAGGCTCTGCCAAAAAACAACGCCCTCATCAAATTCCTCAGCCAGGAAGGCAACAAAGTGCTTCTCCAGGACACCGAGGCTATCTACATGGCTGAAAACAACAAGCGCATGCCGGAAATCACTGACGAACTTTTCTTCGTCATCGAGGAAAAACAGAAATCTGTGGACCTCACTGAAAAAGGCATCGACCTCATCACCGGCAAGACCGACGACCCGCAATTCTTCGTGCTTCCAGACGTGGGCAGCGAGATTGCTGAACTCGAACATTCAGACCTCAGCGAGGAGGAAAAGATGCAACGCCGCGACGAGATTATGAGCAACTTCGCCACAAAATCCGAGCGCGTCCACACAATCAACCAGCTCCTCAAAGCCTACACAATGTTTGAGCGCGACGTTGAATATGTCGTGATGGACAACAAAGTAAAAATCGTGGACGAAGGCACAGGACGTATCCTCGAAGGCCGCCGCTATTCCGACGGTCTCCATCAAGCAATCGAAGCAAAGGAAAGCGTGAAGGTCGAGGCAGCAACCCAGACTTTCGCCACAATCACGCTCCAGAACTACTTCCGCATGTATGAAAAACTCGCGGGCATGACCGGTACGGCGGAAACGGAAGCAGGCGAATTTTGGGAAATCTACAAACTCGACGTCTGCGTCATCCCCACAAACCGTCCCGTAATCCGTGACGACAAGGAAGACCTCGTATATAAGACTGTACGTGAAAAATATAAGGCTGTCATCGACGAAATCCAAAGGCTCCACGACGCAGGCCGCCCGGTTTTGGTGGGCACGACATCCGTGGAAATTTCGGAATTGTTGAGCCAGATGCTCAAGATGCGCAAACTCGACCACAACGTCCTCAACGCCAAATACCACGCGCGAGAGGCTGAAATCGTTGCACAGGCTGGTCAGAGCGGCACAATCACAATCGCCACAAACATGGCGGGTCGTGGTACCGACATCAAACTCAGCGACGAGGTGAAAGCCGCTGGTGGTCTTGCAATCATCGGCACAGAACGCCACGAAAGCCGCCGCGTCGATCGTCAGTTGCGCGGTCGTGCAGGGCGTCAGGGCGACCCGGGCAGCTCTCAGTTCTACGTATCGTTGGAAGACACCCTGATGCGCAGGTTCGGCAGCGACAGGATTGCATCGCTCATGGACAGGCTGGGCATCGAGGAAGGCGAAGTCATCCAGCACTCCATGGTCACAAAATCCATCGAACGCGCCCAGAAGAAGGTCGAGGAAAACAACTTCGGCATCCGTAAGCACCTTCTCGAATATGACGACGTGATGAACAAACAGCGTGAAGTCATCTACCGTCAACGCCGCAACGCACTCTATGGCAACGGACTCGACATTGAAATAAACAACATGCTCAACGACGCCTGCGACAACCTCGTAAAGAATGGCCGCAACGACGAATACACAACATTCTGTTTTGAAGTCGCAAAAGGCTTGGGCGTCAGCAGCCCCATTACCGAGGAAGAATTCCTCCAGCTTTCCGATGAGGCAATCGGCGACAAACTCTTCAATGTCGCATTTGAGCGCATGGCGGAAAAAATGAAGCTCATCCGTGAAAAAGCCGCGCCTATCATCAAGCAAGTGTATGAAACTCAGGGCGATAGGTTTGAGTATATCATTGTGCCAATCAGCGACGGAAAGCGCGTGTTCCAGATTCGCGTGAACCTCAAAAAAGCATACGAATCCGACTGCCGCGAAATCACAAAGGCATTCCAGAAAATCATCATGCTCGTCACAATCGACGAAAACTGGAAACAGCACCTCCGCGACCTTGACGACCTCAGGCAATCCGTTCAGGACGCACGCTACGAACAGAAAGACCCGCTCGTAATCTTCAAGATTGAATCAAACGGCCTCTTTGGACGTATGCTCGACAAGAACAACAAGTCCGTCATCTCAACCCTCATGCGTGCCCAGATTCCTATGCCCGACCCCGAGCAACTCGCACAGGCTCAGGCTCAAGCACAGGCTCAAGCCCGCGCACGTGAACAGGCAATGCGCCGCGAGCAGGAGAAACTGAAGGCAACACAGGAAGACGCTTCAAGCCTCAACAACCCCAAACCTCAGCAGCCCCGCCGCGAACCCATTCAAAGGGTGCAGCCGGTACGCGCCGAGAAAAAACCGGGGCGCAACGATCCATGTCCTTGCGGCAGCGGCAAGAAATACAAAAACTGCCACGGCAGGGAGGAGCAAGCTATTTAATTAAAAGTTGAGAGTTGAAAAGTTGAGAGTTGAAAGATTAAAGAATAAAGTTGAGAGTTTATACTTTACTCTTTAATCTTTCCTCTTTAATCTTTCCTCTTTAATCTTTCCTCTTTAATCTTTCCTCTTTAATCTTTCCTCTTAAATCTAAACGCCAAAAACGCATGAAAAACATCCGACAGTTTCTATCGCTATATATCACTAACATATTCGGCGTGATGAACGACAATGTCCTCAAAGCGTTGATATGTTTTGTGGCGGCGACATGGGTTGCAAAAGAATACAGCACACTTGTTGTGAGCATCATGGCGGCTGCAATGGTCTTACCATACGTGTTCCTGTCTCCATTGGCAGGCAAGTTGCCACACTTCTGGCGCAAGCAACAAATCATCCGTGTCGCCAAAATTTGTGAACTGCCGATAATGCTCGTCGCGGTGCTTGGATTCTATTTTGAAAACATCTGGATTGCGCTCACGGCATCGCTGTTGATGGGCTTACAGAGCGCACTCTATTCCCCCGCGAAATACGGACTCATCAAGGACATCGGCGGCGAAGAAGGCATCTCAATGGGCATGGGAGGCATGGAGGCATTTGCATTCCTCGGCACATTAGTAGGCACTTTTGTAGGCTCGGTAATGTCGGATCATCATTCTCTCACACTCTACGCCATTGTCCTGTTTTCGATTGCGGCGTTAGGATTACTCAGCAGCCTGACGATAAGAACCGAGGAAAACAAAACGGCGGAAGAATCGTCTGCAAACCCAATAAAATTCCTGCGCGAATCCTCCGCAATTTCCCGCAAATACAAAGGCCTCGGACACGTAATAATGTTATTGTCGCTGTTCTGGTGGTTTTGCGCATCGGTGCAGATGATTCTGATTACACATTGTGAATCATATCTCGGTATGTCAAACACTCATACCGGCTATCTGCTTGCATCAATGGCGATTGGCATAACTGTCGGCTGTCTCCTCGGCGGAAAACTCAATCATTCACGCTACATGCTCGGCACTGTGCCGCGTCTTGGCGTCTTGGCTGGAATGTTGATGGTTGTGGTTTTCATACTTCCATTCAACGAAATGGGCGACTACAAGGAATGGTATTTTGGAATTTTCATGACCATCATTGCAATCACGGTGGGCATCTTCAAAATCCCCCTCGACGCCGAAATCCAAAAGCGTGTCGCCACATCGGAACTCAACATCATTCTTGCATATTTCAATCTCGTTTCGTTCATTTTCATTTTGGCGGCTTCTGCCACTAATGTATTGATTGCCAACTTCTTGTCAACTACATACGTGTTCCTTTTCGACGGAATTTTGTTGGCATTGTGGACGATATATTTTATGTTCAATTACAAAGGCTCGCTGTGCTATCGCGTGAGCAAAATTATCCACCTTCATTATGACGTGAAGATGGAAAACAAGGAAGTGCTCGACGTGCCAGACGGTCAAAATCTCCTCATCCTCCCGATGCACCGCGCACTG